>CAYHTC010000007.1:0-19568 GCA_964359445.1 uncultured Sediminibacterium sp.
CTCAGGTATTCTGCTTCTGAATAAACCAGATTTGATTTGGCAGTTAAAAAATCCTGTTGTAACTGAATGTATTGCCGGTCTTCCATGATGGCAATCACTTCTCCCTTCCTGATTTGCAAACCGGGTAATAGTTTTGTATACTTCAGATATCCTCCCAGTGGCATACTTACTGAAACCATATTTTGAGGAGGTACATCTATTTTACCATTTACAACAAGGGTAGTAGAAAGTTTTTTTTTCTCTAAACTTCCTAATCCGATTTTGGCTGACTCCATTTGGCCTTTTGTAAGTGTTACTATATTTTCATTGGGTGTAACGGTTACTGTTTTTTCCTGATTTTGCTTGCTGCCACAGCTAATCAGCAGTACTACGCCAGTTATTATAATTATTTTTTTCATTTGTAGGTTATTATTTGAATAGTAAGTAATTAATCGAAATAATGCTTTCATTCAATAATCTGATAGCATCCAGATAACTGTTTTGAATGGAGATAGATTGATTGGTAAGCATTACCCATTCCAGGTAATTAATGTTTCCGTTAATGAACTGTTTATTTGCGGTTTGTGTAATGATATTGGCGTTTGGTAAAGCGGATGTCTCAAAATAATGTACGTTTTGCAAATAGGTTTGATACTGTATTAGTAATCCCCTGTACTGGGATGCCAATAGCTGTTCCTGTTGCAGATAATTATTTTCCGAAATTCGTTCATAGGTTTTCGATGCATTAATTTTTGCCTTTTGCGAACTGGAAAACAGGGGAATACCCACTCCGATAGAAGCAGCAGTAAACCTGGATGAAGCGCTATACAGACTATTATCGGCTCCCATTCCTTTTATACTCGTATTGGATAATCCAATACTCAGGTCGGGAAGTAATCTGGATTTTTCGAGTTCCGTATTGGCACTTGCGGTTACCTTTTGTTGCCGTAATACTTTCAGTATGGGGTGTTCTGAAATAGTAATACTGTCAATAGTCCATAGTGCCGATACTTTTGCTGATTCTGCCAATGGCTCAACTTTATCTGCACTATTAAGTAATAACTGAAACTGTAAAACAGACAATTCAATTTCTTCCTGAAGAACCATTAGCTGTAAACTAATATTACCTCTTTGTGTTTCTGCAGTCGTTTTTTCCAAAATATTACTTTCCCCTTTTGAAAGCCGTAGTTCGGCTTTACTTAAAAATGCGGCATAATTACTATCCGCTTTTAACAGTAATTTTTTCTTTTCCTCCAGAAGGCTGATGGAGTAATAAATTTGAGTAACTGCTTTTCTGATCTCAGCTTCTTTTAAGGAAACACTTAGTACCGCTGTCTTCCATTCTTCTGTAAGAACTTTCTTTTGATTTGAATAAACGGTTGGAAAGCTGAATGATTGAGAAAAGCCTACCCGGCTATCCGTGTAGATACTGTTAATTTGTCCGGCTTCTGCTGTAAAATTTGTTTTAGGAATACTGACTGCGGAAAGAATAAGTTTTTCCTGGTACACTGCTTTCAGTTTTTCGTTTTTTACAGAAGTATTATTTTTTAAAGCAGTATCTATAGCGGCTTCTAATTTTATTTTGTTTTGAGATTGAGCGCTGAAAGTACTTAGGCATATAAAAATTAATATGGTTATTCCATGTTTAGCCACATGCTTTGTCTTACCTGTTTTTTCAACAAGTATATAAAGCACCGGTAGTACAAAAAGGGTTAGGAAGGTTGCAATTAATAAACCACCTATCACTACGGTAGCCAAAGGCCTCTGTACTTCAGCTCCGGACCCATTGCTGATAGCCATTGGTAAAAATCCAAGTGATGCTACAAAAGCTGTCATTAGTACCGGCCTTAACCGAACTTTAGTTCCCATTAATACGATATTATTCAGGCTGGTTAATCCATCCTGTTTAAGGCGATTAAATTCTGCAATCAATACAATCCCATTTAATACTGCCACACCGAACAGGGCGATGAACCCCACGCCGGCACTGATACTGAATGGCATACCCCGAATAGCCAGAAAGAATATTCCTCCGATGGCTGAAAGCGGGATGGCTGTATAAATCAGTAAGCCCTGTTTTAATGAACTGAACGCAAAATACAGTAAGATTAAAATCAGGAGTAATGAAACCGGCACCGCGATCATAAGCCGTTTTTTTGCTTCGTTGAGGTTTTCAAATGCGCCACCATAAGTGATATAATATCCGGTAGGAAGTTTTATTTGTGCCTCTATTTTTTGTTGCAGTTCGGTCACAATGGTTTGTACATCCCTGTCCCTCACATTAAATCCTACTACAATTCTGCGTTTGGCATCAATGCGTTGTATTTGATTGGGCCCGATTTTAATGTCAACACTGGCCAGTTGAGATAATGGGATTTGTGTGCCCTGTGGTGTTGGAATCAGCAGGTTTTGCACGTCTTCCAGGTTTTTTCGCCTGTCGATATTCAGTCTTACAACCAGGTTAAACCGTTTTTCCTCTTCAAATACAAGACCAGTTGTTTGACCTGCAAATGCAGTATTTACAACTCTGTTGATATCGCTTATGTTGAGGTTGTATTGTGCAATAACCGCACGGTTGTAATTAATAATGATCTGGGGCATACCCGTTACCGGTTCTACAAAAAGATTCTGGCTGCCTTTTACACTGTTTACTACTTTGCCTAATTGTTCGGCATATAAAGCAAGTGTGTCTAAGTTTTCTCCAAAAATCTTGCAAACCACATCCTGCCTGGCTCCCGTCATCAGTTCATTAAACCGCATTTGAACAGGGAATTGAAAGCCGGTTGTGATACCGGGAATATCCTGTAGGGCCAGGCTCATTTTTGCAGATAGCTCTTTAAATGTTTTCGCGGAAGTCCATTCTTTTTTATCCTTTAGTATGATCATCAGGTCACTGGCTTCCATCGGCATTGGGTCGGTAGGTACTTCGCCGCTTCCGATTTTGGTAACTACTTTCTCTACTTCCGGAAATTTGGTTTTTAGTATGTGAGCGGCTTTTTGGGTATTTTCGATAGTAGTATTTAAATTACTTCCGGTTAATACCCTGGTATCTACTGCAAAATCACCTTCTTCCAAAGCAGGTATAAATTCACCTCCCAGCGTAGTCATTGTATATACCGCAAGCACAAACATAGTTAGTACTGTAACCAAAACTGTTTTAGGGAAATGTAAAATTCTTGCTAACGCATGCTGATACAGCCTTTCAACCCGATACATAACTTTATCAGATATATTGGGCTGATGTTTTATTTTTTTACTCAGAAATAAGGCACTCATCATTGGAATATAAGTGAGTGATAAAACGAAAGCCCCTAATAATGCAAATGCCACCGTTTGGGCCATGGGCTTAAACATTTTTCCTTCTATACCCTGTAAGGTAAAGATGGGTAGGTAAACTATCAGGATGATGATTTGTCCGAATACAGCACTGTTCATCATCTTACTGGCAGAATGGGTAACTTCTTCATCCATTTGCGGTTGAGATAATTTTCCAATTTGACTAAATTTTTTGCTATGGGTAAGCTGGTGCATAACGGCTTCAACAATAATAACGGCTCCATCTACAATTAATCCAAAATCCAATGCACCCAGGCTCATCAGGTTGCCACTCACTCCAAACAGGTTCATTAAAATGATAGCGAAGAGCATGGCCAGCGGAATAACAGATGCAACCAATAAACCGGCCCGAAAATTTCCCAGGAACATTACCAGAATAAATACCACAATCAATGCTCCCTCAATCAGATTAGTTTGAACCGTACCGATAGCATTATTGACCATTTTTGTTCTGTCAAGAAAAGGCTCAATGATGACTCCTTTTGGTAAGGTTCTTTGAATCTGTTTAATGCGTTCCCTAACATTTTTGATAACTTCACTACTGTTGGCGCCTTTCAGCATCATTACCACTGCGCCGGCTACTTCTCCTTTATCGTTATAGCACATGGCGCCATACCGGGTGGCATACCCAATGGTAACATCCGCAATATCTCTGATGAATAATGGCTTCCCGCTTTCAGTTGCTTTGATGGATATGTTTTCAATATCATTTTTAGTGCCAATTAAACCCTCACTGCGTATGAACAGAACAGTGGCCCCCTTTTCAATATAAGCGCCTCCGGTATTCTGGTTATTTTTTTCAAGAGCGGAGAAAACATCATTGATGGTAATGTTGTAGGAATGTAATTTATTGGGGTTAACTGATATCTCATATTGCTTTAATTTTCCGCCGAAACTGCTTACCTCTGCCACCCCTTTTACACCAATTAACTGTCTGCGTACTATCCAATCCTGTATGGTTCGCAATTCTGTTTCATCATACTTCCCTTCATAACCTTCTTCAGGTCTTACTACATACTGGTAAATTTCTCCCAGTCCTGTTGAAATGGGTCCTAATTCAGGTGTGCCAATTCCTGTTGGTATTTGTGACTGAACCTTTTGCAGTCTTTCTGATACCTGTTGTCTTGCCCAGTAAATATCTGTTTTGTCATCAAAAACAATGGTTACCAGTGATAATCCGAATCTGGAAAAACTCCTGATTTCTTTCATACCACTTATATTACTGTTAGCCTGTTCAATTGGAAAAGTGATCAGCCGTTCAATATCTGTTGCGCCAAAAGAAGGGGCAGCCGTAATTACCTGTACCTGGTTATCGGTAATATCCGGAACGGCGTCTATGGGGAGTTTGGTGGTTTGGTATATACCAACTCCAATAAGGGTAATGATAAAAAAACCGATGATGAGTTTGTTCCCAATGGAAAACTCAATTATTTTATTAAGCATATTTTTCTGTTAATCAATTATTGTTTGATTTTTATAGCATACGAAAGTACAAACACCTTTGATGGTTGCAGCATTTCTAAAGGCAAGGATTGATTAACAGTATTTGGGGGGTTGCCAGATATTGGATAGGAAAGAGGATGCTGCAAACTCCTCAAGATAAACCGGGAAAACTTTAGATTCGTTGATAACCGGTTTGCTGATTTCTGTGGAAAAATTATGTGCAGTAAAGGCGGAAATGGTTGAATTAGTACAGCCATCATGCGTTTTAAAGGGCAATTTCATGTCCTTGTCATAATCCGAATCCTTTGCAATATCATGGGCATAATGAATATATAAAAAACCCCATAAAGTAAGGTCTTTATTTTCCTGTTTATGTTCAACAAAATGATGCACCAATGAAGGTAGTTTCAGCAACTGGTACAATTCTGTTGTTGATAACAGGTACACTGATAAAAGTGATATGACTACTATTTTCTTCAACCTGGCGAATGTACGCAAATCGGTCAAGAGAAGCAACAACTTGTCTTTCGGGCCATTTATCATCCGATGCCACGTTACGATATACTGCACTATCTGAAAAGTTATGTTATCAGAGTTCAGAAAATTCGGCAGGATTTAATAAAATGATGTCTGCTTTTGAAACCGTATTTTGATATTCTGGTAATGAAGACATTCTTTTCCAATCAGTATCTGCACCAAAAGCTTTCCAATGTTCATCCCTTTCAGTCATATTATTAAAGCTTGTCATATACATAAGGTTTGGCATACGGCTTCCTGCCAGCACCTGCGCATAAAATACGGCATTGAACTGCAGTTTGCTGAACAAGGCAATTTCTCCCCCCTCATTAAACATATGCACTTTTTGTCTATATAATCTCTCAGTAGCTCCCTCATAACTGCGCAGTTCATATATGTGTTCAGTTTTGTTTCCCGATAGGGAAGGAGCTATCAGATTTGGCATCAGGGCGAAGGCCTTTAAAACAATTGATTCAATCCGGAGATAGGGAGCGGCATCGTGGGCCGCATTCCAATAGCCGTTAGCTGCTTTTATAAAATCAGGATCTTTCGCCGGAAGTTCTTCCAGTGTATTTACCTGGTCCAGGGAACGTAATGGTATGAATACATAGATTTTTTTATCGGATGCAGTATCCATTCCTGTTAGTTGATATACCCCCACTTTTTCAATACCTGCCTTATGCAGTGCCGGCAGGTAGGCATTCTGTAGAAATGCATTCACTTTTTTAACCTGTTCACTGGTGGAAACATGATATACTTTTATTTCATAAAAGTCCCTTCCCGGCGCTTTATTCGCAAAAGCCGAAGAAGTATATAAAAAGAGGAAACCGGCAAGGGATAACAATAGGACAATTTTTTTTCTCATGATGTTAATTTGTAATAGATACTAAGCGTGTATAGTGGAAAGATGGGTTTGCCAGCCATTTTGAGCAGAAAGGATGCATTTATCCGAATATTCGTTTTACCTGAATCCTTGTACCGTCTGAAGCATCTAAGGTCTGCCAATATAATCTGAATTCCCGGCAAGGTAAGAAATATATCCTGTAAGAATTAACGGGTATAT
This sequence comes from uncultured Sediminibacterium sp., assembly GCA_964359445.1. Lineage (GTDB taxonomy): Bacteria > Bacteroidota > Bacteroidia > Chitinophagales > Chitinophagaceae > Sediminibacterium. The sequence goes on from CAYHTC010000007.1 coordinate 6,338, forward strand.
CAAAGACTTTTTGCGACAATTATTAGCAAATGTAGTTCATAACTTAATTTATAACGATCTTTTTAATGCATTTGAGAAAGCCTGCCGAAAAATATTTTAGTTAAAAGCAGCGCCGGAATACGGGGCAGTATCTTCTACCTGTTATACGGATAGTAACGCGGTAAAAAAGCATTACGGAGAAAGGCTGAGGATATTTAACAGAGCTTTGGTAAACACTTAGCATGGTTATTGCATCCTATACGTAAACAATCATCTTTCATCTTGAAAATTCATTATTCTGTAAAAGTCGTTTAATCTATCTAAATCCAAAAAGTTATGAAAACTAAACACGTGCTCTTAGCAGCTATTATGGTTATCGCTGGCTCATTTTTGATAACAGCCTGTAATAAAAATTCTTCTGCTGAGGTAAATACAGCAGGAAAGCAGCAACTATCCCTGTATCTGACAGACGGTCCCGGTCTTTTCGATAAAGTGCTGATCGATATCAGATCGGTAAAGGTATTGGTTGATACCAGTTCCAATACACGTGATCAGGACGATGAAGATTGGGATGATAGAGGTATGCATGACGATAAGAATGGTTCTTCCTTTATATGGGAGAATCTGAATATCACCCCCGGAATCTACGATATTCTGAAATTCCGTAACGGGGCAGATACCTTATTGGCTTCTTCCGGAATTGCCAAAGGTTTCATACGTTTAATCAAAATTGAAATAGGAACCAACAATTCTTTGGTAAAGGATAGTATCAGTTATCCGGTTTCTCTACCTGCCCGTGCACTGAATTATGTCCTGATCAAATTAAAGGGAGAGGAGTGTGAAGAGTACCTGCCTGGTAAAGCACGTTTGTGGCTTGATTTTGATATTACCCGCTCTATCATACAGGAAAACAATAATCAATTCATCCTTCGACCGGTTTTTCACTTCTTTACAGTAAATAGTACCGGTAGTATTAAAGGGAAAGTATTACCTCATGATGGTTTTGCGGTAGTAACAGTGTTCAATACAACTGATACAGCATATGCATTGCCTGATAAAGAAGGACATTTTAAATTGAGAGGTTTGAAAAATGGTACTTACTCAGTATTCTTCAACGCATCAAACGGATACCGTGATACCACTATTAATAATGTACAGGTGATAGCGCCCAAAGAGACTAGCGTAGGTTTAATAACGCTAAGTAAATAGTACCAACGCTAAGTAAATAGTACCGGTTCGCTGTGTACAAAAATGAAAGGGGAGTATTAATACTCCCCTTTTTTTTGTGTGATGATATATCGGAATAAGCAGTATTGTTGTACTTTCCGGCATACAAACTCAATTATAAAAGCGTTCAACTTTAAATATATGGCAGGCAACAGAAAAGCAGCGATGGGGTTTATCTTTATTACTTTATTAATAGACGTTACCGGAATTGGATTGATTATACCTGTAATGCCCAGGCTGATAGAACAATTGCTGGGAGTTAATGATATCAGTAAAGCGTCACAATATGGAGGATGGCTCACTTTCGCTTATGCTTTCATGCAATTTATTTTTGCGCCTGTTTTAGGTAACCTCAGCGATAAGTACGGTCGCCGCCCTGTATTATTATTTTCATTGTTAGGGTTTGGTATTGATTATATTTTTCTGTCATTCGCACCGTCTATTGGCTGGCTTTTTGTTGGCCGCTTAATAGCAGGTATTACCGGCGCGAGTTTCACAACAGCCTCGGCATACATCGCGGATATAAGTACGGCAGAAAACAGGGCCCAGAACTTTGGTATGATTGGAGCGGCATTTGGATTAGGGTTTATTGTAGGGCCGTTAATTGGTGGATTATTGGGAGAGTTTGGACCACGTATTCCGTTTTTTGTTGCTGCCAGCCTGGCACTCACCAACTGGTTATATGGTTATTTTGTGTTGCCGGAATCTTTGGATAAAGAACATCGTCGCCCGTTTGAATGGAAGCGGGCCAATCCCCTGGGTTCGCTCATTCAGTTAAAAAAATATCCCGCAGTAGGCGGACTTATCGTTTCATTAGTATTGGTTTACCTGGCGGCACATGCTGTACAGAGTAACTGGAGTTTTTTTAATATTGAAAAATTTAACTGGAGTCCCAAAATGATTGGTATTTCTTTGGGAACGGTTGGTTTATTGGTAGCAGCCGTGCAGGGTGGATTGGTAAGGGTGGTGAATCCGAGGATCGGAAATGAGAAAAGTATCTATATCGGGTTGGGCCTTTATGCATTCGGACTTTTACTATTCGCTTTCGCTACGCAATCATGGATGATGTTTGTGTTTTTAATTCCATATTGCCTGGGCGGCATTGCAGGCCCGGCATTGCAATCCATCATATCTGGCCATGTGCCCCCGAATGAACAGGGTGAATTACAGGGTGCCCTAACCAGTTTAATGAGTGCTACTTCTATAGTGGGACCGCCAATGATGACCAACCTGTTTGCCTATTTCATCAGTAACAGGGCACCGTTTTATTTTCCCGGCATTTCATTTTTATTAGGGTCACTATTTATGTTTGCCAGTGTTATTTGGGCCTATTTTGCTTTAAGAACCGATAAAATCAGGGTGGTTGGCAAGTAGTCATGTTTATGATCCCTTTAAATGAAAAAATGCCTGTGTATTTCAGTTACATCTTATAAACATCTGATTTATAGTCTATTATAGGCTATCAGTTAAAGGGGGCTTAATATTTTTTAACACGAATCCTTTTAAATTATTAGGTTAAGTAGCATTTTACAACTACCTTTGCGGCCATTAATTATTTACAATTTTACAAATGGACACACAAATCACAGGAACTGTAAAGTTCTTTAACGAAGAAAAAGGTTTTGGATTTATTAAGCATGATAACTCCAACAAAGAAACTTTTGTACATGCAAACGGCTTGATCGATCAGATCGAAGCAAACGACAAAGTTGTTTTTGATGTACAGGAAGGACGTAAAGGCTTAAACGCCGTTAACGTGAAACGTTTAAGTTAACTCTGAACTTTCTTAACCTACTATAGGCCATCACGCACAAGCGTAATGGCCTTTTTGTTTATGCAGGGAACTGTCCGGAATAGTGAGTTTTTTCCGTTATATATTTTTCCTTATTACTACGGTGCAACATCTCACGATTCCCGCTCATTAATTCTATATTTGCAACTTAAGTTTTATATATGCCAGAGAATATGCAAACATTGCACGAAACCGTCAATTTTATTCGTCAAAAAATTTCCGGGGATGCGCCGGTAGCTATCATTTTGGGAAGTGGTTTGGGTAACCTTTCTAATGATATTAAAGCAGAATTTGAAATCTCTTACAATGATATCCCGCATTTTCCTGTCAGCACTGTGGAGGGCCATAAAGGCAGGCTGATTTTTGGTGAACTGGGAGGTAAGAAAGTTTGGGTTATGGCGGGACGTTTTCATTACTATGAAGGATATACAGCACAACAGGTATCTTATCCGGTACGGGTATTACGATTGCTGGGTGTGCAGACACTTTTGCTATCGAATGCGGCGGGAGGGGTAAATGCCGATTTTAAGGTAGGCGATCTGATGATTGTAAACGACCATATCAGTTTATTCACTGAAAATCCATTGATAGGCAGGAATGAAGCTTCATTGGGCACCCGTTTTCCCGATATGAGTGAGCCTTACTGCAAAGAGCTCATCTGTAAAGTATTGGAAATTGCCAAACAAAACGATATAGAACTTAAACAGGGTGTTTATGCGGGTGTTACCGGCCCAACATTCGAAACAAGGGCAGAATACAAGCTGATTCATGTTTTAGGTGGAGATGCAGTAGGTATGAGCACGGTACAGGAAACAATTGCCGGTGTGCATTGTGGTATGAAAATATTTGCCATGAGTGTTATTACGGATATTGGTATCCGGGAAGAAGCAAATAAGATTACTCATGAAGAAGTTTTGCAGGCTGCCAAAGATGCAGAGCCTAAGCTTACTTTATTGTTTACAGAACTGGTGAAGGTTTTATAGTACGTTATTTTACAACCTATTTGCAAGCATGCGTTTACCGTTGGGGCAAAACATACTGATGCTGGTTATTTTCTTACTGGTTGCCGGTACACCCTTATCGGCTCAATTAAGAACAGGCCGGTTCAACATGCAGCAGAGCCAGGGTTCAAATGTTTCATATGACAGCCAGGGCCGCCCTGTAAAAAATACAGGTGGTAAAGATTCTTTGCAGAAGAGGGACCGTTTTGCTGATTCTATCACTATTTTCTACCGATACTTTGATTCTACCCGTGTTAGAACCATTGACTCATCTATCAATGATTTTACTGCCCGTTTTCCGTTACCTGCTTATTATCATAACCTGGGTAATTATGCCACTGCCGCCCAATCCTATTTTTTTAATCCCCTGATGAAACCCGGTTTTGATGCCGGATTTCATCAATATGATATTTACCAGTATACACTGGAGGGAACCCGGTTTTTCCAAACAACCCGGCCATATACAGAATTGTCCTATGTACTGGGCAGTAAAGCGGAACAACTGATCAGTGTTACACATACACAGAACCGTAAGAGCAATGCCAACTTTTCTTTGGAATACCGCTTCAGTAATGCACCGGGTAACCTGAAAAACCAGAATGCCAGCCAGAACAATTTCAGGTTTACAAACCATTACCAAACCCTGAACAAAAAATATGAAGTCTTTCTGGTATTTATCTCCAATAAAAGCGCTTCATCTGAAAATGGAGGTTTGCAGGATAAGGAGAAATTAACCACGCTGGCTTTGAATGATCCGTATGAACTGGAAACGAGAATGGGCAAAGCGGGTACTGCGGGCCGTAATCCATTTAATACGGCTGTGAATACCGGTAATTTATATAAAGGCAGTACATTGCTGTTTCGTCATCATTATGATCTGGGAACCAAGGATTCAATAGTAACCGATTCTGTAACGGTCAGAATTTTCTATCCCCGTCTTCGGATTGAACATACACTGCGTTATTCGAACAGCAGTTACCGGTTTTTTGATAATTATGTTGATTCTGCCCGATACAGCCAGTATTTTAATTACCGGCCAGAGAATGATTCTGTCAGTTTTAAAGATTCATGGAAAGATATGACCAATGAGTTCAGTTTGATTTCATTTCCTGAAAAAAAGAATCTTAGTCAGTTCCTGAAAGCGGGTATTGCCCTGCAAAATCTGAAAGGAAGTTTTGATACGGTAGCCTCAACCGGTTTTTACAATGTGTATGTGTTGGGCGAATACCGTAACCGAACCCGTAACCAGGTTTGGGATATTGAAGCCAATGGTCAGTTATACCTGAATGGAGCTAATGCAGGCGATTACGCCGCATATATCAGTATGAAAAGATTATTGGGTAAGAGAGCAGGGTACCTTAATACCGGTTTTCAGAATGTGAACAGGTCACCCTCATTTATTCTTGATCCCCTTAGCCGGTTTCCCATAAATAACAGAACAACTTTTGGTAAGGAGAACATCATCCGCCTTTTTGCTTTATATGAGAATCCCCGCAACGGATGGAAATTGGGTGGGGAATATTTTGCTGTGAACAACTATATGTATTATGATAGTTTTTTATCGGTTAAGCAGGAAGCCACCCTGTTCAATGTTTTACACCTGAATGCTGAAAAGAAATTCAGGTTATCAAAATACTGGAACTGGTATACAGAAATACATGTACAGCAAACAACAGGTCAGCCACCGGTAAACCTTCCGTTCCTCTATACCCGCAACCGCCTTGCATTTGAAGGAAATTTTTCTACGAATCTTTTTTTATCTACGGGAATAGAGATCAAATATACTACTGCGTACAAGGCTGATAATTATTCGCCTTTCCTTGGCAAGTATTTTGTGCAAAATACCAATACCATCCATAACCGGCCCGATATCAGCGCCTTCCTTCATTTTCGTATCAAGAGTTTCAAAGGATTCTTCCGCCTGGAGAATCTGAATACATTGAATGTAACGGATGGGTTCGCATTTAATAAACTCAATTTTATGACCAATGACAATCCAGGTACCGGTTTATGGACAAGATTCGGTATCTGGTGGAATTTTGTGAACTAACCGGCAGGGAAATATGATTAATGTTTCAGCGCTCTTTTTTTGATCATCCCTCCCTTGGTATCTTTTACACTGTTCATCACAACAAAAGCATTGGGGTCTATCTTTTCAATTTCTGTAGTAAGTTTATTTAATTCGAGGCGGGTAATTACTGTGTATATGATATCTATATCATTACGTTCACCATGACTGCCAAATCCTCTTTTGCCTTTATAAACGGTTAAACCCCTGCCTATTTTTTCCATGATCATTATCCGTATTTCTTCGCTGTGCGACGATACGATGGTAACACCGGTATATTCGTCAATTCCTTCGATTACAAAATCAAGCGCTTTAGATGCTACGAGGTAGGTAATCATTGAGTACAGGGCTGTTTCAATAGAAAGTAAATACGCTGCTGCTGAAAATATAAGGATATTTAAAATGGAGATAATATCTCCGAGGGTAGCGCCCAGTTTTCTGCTAAGAAAAATAGCCAGAACCTCTGTACCATCAATTACGGCCCCTCCTCTAACAGAAAGCCCGATACCGGCACCCAGAAAGAAACCACCAAAAACAGAAACCAGTAATTTGTCGTTGGTTACTTCCGGAAAATGGATGAATGCCACACAAAGCGCCAATCCGAAAATGGCAAGGGCTGTTTTAACAGCAAAATTTTTACCTATGATTTTAACCCCCAAAAAAACAAAAGGAATATTTATCAGAACAAGTAAAACGTATAATGGAATTGAAGTGAGTTCTGAAACCAGCAGTGAGATACCTGTAGCTCCACCGTCAATGAAACTATTTGGTAACAGAAAACTCTTCAGTCCGAATGCAGCGGATCCAATTCCTGCTGCCATAAAAAAAGTATCTTTTATAAACCGTAGGAAATTAATTTTCAGCTCCCTGAAACCCTTTGCCAGTTCATATTTTGAGTAAACTCTGCCCGGCTCATCAGTTTGCCTTTTTTGCCTGAGTATGGTTTTTGTTATGAGATGTTTCAATAAAGCCTTCATAATACTCTGTCAATTATTTAAAAAATTCAGGAACAGGCAAAGGGTTTATTCTTCAAAGTAGGCCAGGCTGCTGCCTACCCATACTTTATCTTTATTATATCTTACCCCAATCATTTTCCCCTTACTTAGCCTGGCCAGGTTATTGGTGGCAACCGGTCTGGCTTCGCCTTTTTTCCAGAAATAAAAAATACGTATTTCTGCTTTGGCAGAAATATCCGGTGTTGGAATCACCTCCGCGTATTTCACTTTACGCTGTAATATCCAGTTTTCCTGATCTTTTATTCTATCAATGTCTTCTTTGGTCACATCTATCACAACACCCTGTCCGGCAAACGAGAACAAAGGTTTTAAAACATAATTTTCAAGGTCTGCCGGTAATTCTTTGATCTCGTTCAGGAACCTTGTTTTAGGAACATAGGGATGATCAATGAAAGGTAAAGTGTATTTACTGATGCGGTAAAACCAGTTAGGATGCGGAACCCATTCTACAGCAAGATCGGTTAATAATAGTTTTCCCTTTTCCTGTATTTCTTCCGACTGATGCTGCAGGTCGTCAAAAATGATACGGTTATAGATACGTTTTACTTCAATTTTTCTTCCGTCATTTTTATAAAACAGTTTCCTGCCTTCCTGTATCAATTCGGTTAAACACACAACCGGAATGCCAATATAATCGGTGGTGCAATAAAAATCAATCCTTGTTTTTTGCTGTTGAGGTAATATTTCAAGCAGGATTACATTCTCGGCCGGGTGCCGGTCCATAATGATATCTTTTAATAATTTCAGATAGCTTTGCGGGGTAAGGCCATTCAGGTAGGTGGAATAATTAGCAGGTATATGAAAATGTCTCCTGGTTATTTCATCGTGCCATAACTGGTAAGCAAACAGGGTAGGAAAGCCCTGCATTTCAATTAACTGAGGTTCATATTCGCCTCTTTCATTTTCACAGATACCAAAGTCAAAAGCAATGAAATCAGTATGCGCATTTTCTGCCGGCACCCTTGCTTCTTCCGGGATGGCTTGCGAACTGAGGGTTAGAAAGTTGTACTGTGTAATAACATCAACAATACTTTCACAGGCTGATAGTATTTTGTTCTTTAAAAATTTATCAATAAATATAGGTGTTTCCGCCACCCTGAACTCAATGGCACCGGGATGTTTGCTGTTGAGATCAGCTAAAAACGAACGGTAGGTATCGTCTGTAAAATTTTCGTTGAATTGTTTCCTGATAGCGGGAACCATACATACCTCGTTTTGCTCTGTCTCAAAATAAAATTTCTTCCCCAATCAACCTGCTTCCACCCATTCTTCCTTAGCCAAGTTAAGGAAGTTAGGAAGAACGTGAAGATAGGTCCACATAATTTTTTCCGGGTCCTGTAATTGTTCCACCATGCTTTGCCATTTGGCTTCGCCATGGTTTTCGATAACGGTTTGTTTTTTGTCCGCCCTTTGCAGGTACATACTCATACCAGCGGCATCTGCTTCCGGATGAAACTGGGTGCCCATAAAATAATCATTGAAACGAACAGACATGATTGCCCTTTCAAACGGAACATGCGGTCTGTTTTTTTCGATGGCCAATATACGGGCACCCAGTTCTCTTAACCGGTTATGGTCAGGTTCAATTACCTGATAGTCGCGGCTGTCAACACTGTAAAAAGGATCTTTCAAACCATCAAATACGGGTTCATTTTTACCTTCAGTCAGCATGTGTATCGGAAAAACACCAAAAGCCGTTGATTTTCGTTTACAAACGGTTCCTATTCCATAATGCCTGCAGGCTAATTGAAAGCTGTGACAGATGAAAAGAATATGTTTTCCCGGAAGTCCATCAGAACTATTATTCCAATCCTCTATGCTTTGCAGCCAATAAAAATATTTTTTTTCCCATGTTGTATCCGTAGTATCCAATGGTGAACCGGGGCCACCACTTGAAATGTATATGTCGTAGGAAGTATCCGGAACAGCTAAATTAAGCCGAATATCAAATTCATCCTGCGTAACCGATAAGGCGTTGTCTGTGGCCCATTGGGAAATGATCTCCCGTATACATCGCATACCCTGATTGGGATGACCCTCATACAGGTCTAATATGGCTATCCTGATATGTTTTTTTTCTTTCCAACTCATAAAGCGCAAAAAATAATGTAAACTGCTAACCACAGAATCATCTATAAATAGCTAAGGTTAGTTTTAGGTGTCAATATCAGGAGCGTTTCATACATCAGTTTGATCGTTTCTTCGATATCTTTTTTGTGCAGCATTTCTACCGTTGTGTGCATATAACGGAGCGGGATAGAAATGAGTACGGAAGGGCATCCGTCATTCGCATAGGCGAAGCTGTCTGTATCGGTTCCTGTACTTCTGCTCAGTGTTCTTAACTGAACAGGTATCTTTTTCTTATCTGCAACACCCTGTACTACTTTCAACAGTTTATTATGGATGGCCGGAGCGTAAGCCAGTGAAGGTCCTTTGCCACACTGGATATCTCCCTCAATAGTCTTACTGATCATGGGTGTACTGGTATCATGGGTTACATCAGTAATAATGGCGATGTCGGGTTTGATTCTTCGGGCAATCATTTCTGCTCCCCTAAGACCAATTTCTTCCTGTACGGCATTTACTACATACAAGCCATATGGCAGTTTCCTGTTATGCTGTTTTAGTAAACGGGCCACTTCAGCAATCATGAATCCACCCACCCGGTTATCAAAAGCACGTCCTATTAAATAGTCATACGCGAGCTCATCAAAGCCTTCTTCGTATGTAACAACGGCGCCAATATGAATGCCAAGAGCTTCCACTTCCTTTTTATTCCGGGCGCCACAATCAAGGGTAAGGTTATCCACTTTCGGCAAAGTTTCTTTTTGTTCAGGATTACTGAGTCTTGTATGGATAGCAGGCCATCCAAAAACAGCTTTAACCGGCCCTTTTTTCCCATGAATCCACACCCGTTTTGCGGGAGCAACCTGGTGATCAACTCCGCCATTTTTTTTCAGATAAATCAATCCCTGTTCATTGATATAGTTCACAAACCAGCTTATCTCATCTGCATGTGCCTCGATCACTATTTTAAAAGGGGCAGTAGGGTTAATCACACCCACAGCGGTACCGTAAGGATCGGTAAAAACCGCATCAACATAAGGTGTTACATATTCAAGCCATACTTTCTGTCCACCGGATTCAAAACCAACAGGAGAAGGTATATTGATGTATTTTTTTAAGAATGCAAGTGACTGATCCGTGAGGACAGATTTCGCTTTTGCTGTTGTTTTTTTAACTTTTGCCATGGTATTTATTTAAAGAGTAAAATTCCGATAATGCCGCAAACCGCTTTTACCAGCATCAATCCGTCAATGATTGCAAGATAATAGAGAATGCTTTTACGACGGTGCATTGAGTAGGCAACAATTATCAACAATATAAATGGAACAGTGTTAATGAGCATGCGTAAAAATGAAAAATGATGCAGTAAGGCATACAGCATGAATGTGCCTAAACCAATGATGCTTAAAGGGATGAGTATATAAAAGAGGGTATTTCTCAATCCAATTCTTACTACAAAAGTCTTTAAACGGCGGTTATGATCGGCTGCATAATCTTTAATATCAAACAAAATACAAAGCATTGATATGTACATGAAATTCTTTATATACAAGAGAATATTTACATAATCAGACAGATAAGGTCTATTATTTTCTAAACTATTGAATAATACCGGATAAACGGTTACAGCTCCGGCCCAAACGAATCCGATTACAAAAGGCTTTAACCAGCCGTTATTACGTAAATTATGTGTTACGCCGTTTGGACCTACACTACCATAATATAAGGCAGCCACTATGGGAAACAGGAAGAACAATTCTATTTGAAGGAGATTCAAATGTATTATATGTGACCAATAAAATATAAGCCAGTAAATACATAGCGCTATCAATAAAATTGTTTGCAAAGTCTGTAATCGTATAATCGTTTTCCTATTATCCACGTACCAGACAGATATTTTATTCATTTTTGCAGATACCGGTTCGGCAATGTAGGCACGGGTATAATATAGTACAGTGGCAGTAAAAATTAAAAAGTAGTAAGCCAGGCTATTTAAGTGTGTATGCTGTTGCAAACTAGCTTCAATAGATAATGCAACAGCGCAAAAACCATAAAAATAATTGCCAAAAAATAGAAAATGGGCTATTCCATTCAATTCATCTTATTTTAGTAAGACAATATTGCCTGATGTGATGGTATCACTTACATTTTGGGCTTTGTCTTTCAGCCAGAATTTAAAATAGGCCGTGTCATTTTTTGTGCCACATCCGGAAATGGTACTATAGCCGGGAATATTGGCATTGTAAGCATAGCCAACTTCCAGAATACCCTTCAGATTAGAAGCAGGGGTAAAATTGGGTACTTTGTTCTTGCTGAGAAATTGCGCACCCGGAGTGCCCGGGCAGGTTCTTGACAGTTTTTGAATAAATAAGGTATCCTGTATATCTCCTTCCAAATCCGTAAAATTCAGCTCGAACAGGAGTATATTACCCTGGCTCAGCGTAGTTGTATTGATGCTTTTGATGCTGATTTGGGGTTTGGTAGTATAGGTGCTTTTCTTACAGCCATAAAACAAAGCCGGAAATGCCAATAGTATCAATATTTTTGTCTTCATTCGTTTCACTTTCAGTTCAAATTTAACTAAAACATTACAATACATCACTGTGGACCTATTTGATGTTAACAATATTTTTTCTCTTACTTACGATAAAGGCACTTTTTCTGATCAATGCCTGCGGACTTTTCGTTTTCAATATGCCGGTAACCAGGTGTATAGGCAATGGTGTGGTCTTATGGGGGCATCCATTGGTGACAGTATGACCCCGGCAACCATCCCTTCGTTGCCCGTATCTTTTTTTAAAACACATACGGTAGCAGCCGGTAATTTCCATCCTGAACTGGTATTTGAGAGCAGTGGTACCACACAAACCATACAGTCAAAGCATTTGGTAAGATTTGCAGATGTTTACAGGCAGAGCTTTTTAAAGGCATTTGAACTTTTTTATGGAAAGGTTAGCGACTGGTGTATACTGGGCCTGTTACCATCCTACCTGGAAAGGCAACATTCATCGCTGGTAATGATGGTAGATGAACTGATTGGGCTTAGCGGCCATGCGGATAGTGGCTTTTACTTGAATGAATATGCAAAGCTTTCCGAAACATTGCAAAAGCTGGAAGGGGGGAGGCAAAAAACCATCCTGATTGGCGTTACATTCGGTCTCCTCAATTTTGCTGAATCCTTTCCCCAAAGGCTTTCCCATACGATTGTGATGGAAACCGGGGGTATGAAGGGCCGCCGGAAAGAACTTACCCGTACAGCGGTTCATGAATGTCTGAAAGACAGGTTGGGAATACCGGCAGTTCATTCAGAATATGGTATGACTGAATTACTGAGCCAGGCATATTCAAAGGGAGATGGGCGATTTGTTTGTCCCCCATGGATGAGGGTTTTCGTAAGGGATGAACAGGATCCTCTGCTGGTAAAAGAGAGCGGTAAAGGCATTCTTCAGGTAATTGACCTGGCTAACCGCTACAGTTGTTCTTTTATTGCTACTGAAGATGTGGGGATAGTATATGAGGATGGGAGCTTTGAAGTATGGGGAAGGCTGGATAATAGTGATTTGAGGGGTTGTAGTTTGCTGGCAGTATAAATTTATTTTTTGCTTGGTACATAAACGGGTTTGCCGTTATATTTGCAGCCCTGAACAAAAAATGCCCAGGTGGCGAAATTGGTAGACGCACTGTGTTCAGGTCGCAGCGTTCGCAAGGATGTGCTGGTTCGAATCCAGTCCTGGGCACTGAAGTGGACAAATCGAAAATTGCTTCGGTTTGTCCATTTTCTTTTTGGCTAAAACCCTTGCCCAGACTGTATATTAGCTCAACCGCCTCGTTGAGCCGGGCGGTTCGATAATGGAATCCGTCAAAAACGAGTTTTTCGGGATATATCGAACCAATGATTTCCCGCTTGGCTTTATTGTCGCCTTTTTCATACAATTCATCCAAATTTGACAAAGTGCTTATGGCCTTATTCAGCAGGGGTTCTATGTTGTTAGTCTCTTTGGAAAGTTCCATTAACCTTGCTTCTAACCCAATTATCTTCTTTTCATAGTCCATTTTTATTGTACGGTAATCAGAAGGCTCA
>CAYHTC010000008.1:0-19486 GCA_964359445.1 uncultured Sediminibacterium sp.
TGACTGTGAGCAGGTGTGCGCGGAATGGCTGGTGCAGCAAAGTAAAGAGCTGAAAAAATTTGGTGTGCCGGTATTGCATTACTATACATTGGGCAAACCAAAAGTTGTCTGGAATGTAGTGAAACAGATCAGGTAGCACATTACTTCTTACGCTTCAATTCAATCAGATCATCAAACTGTTCCAGGCTCAGTTGTTTGGCAATGATGTGTTTATCCTTATCCAGTAAATAAGTGGTAGGGGTTTTATAAATGTCAAATAACTGACGGTAATTGGGCAGGCCCGCTTTTTCTCCGGCTGTTTTTGCTTCTTTGGTTTCATAAGCCTGTATCCATTCAGCGGAAAGATTTTTTTCTTTGATGAATTTTTTCCAGGCAGGTATTTCGTTCTCATAAATATTCACCGAATAAACAGCTACCCCATATTTTTTCCATTTGGCCCTGTAAAAAGAATCCAGTTTAGGTATCTCTTCCTTACAATGGCCGCAGTTAGGATCCCAAAAAGTTACCAGGGTAAATGGGGCGCCGATATCGTATAGCTGTGAAAATTTACCGGAAGTATCGGTCAGATTAAGCTGGGGAGCAGCCTGCCCTATCTGGTTGGCCATTAAACTATAGGCCCTTTCAGTAACTGTTTTACGTGAAGCCGGGTTTAATAAAAGGGTATCGCCTTTGGCATAAAAATTTTCAAACAGGTAAACAAAAATCTTATCCTGACCCATAATCTCAGGATTCATATACTTATTGGTAAACTTGGTTAACAGGTAAGAATAGATTTCTTTTCCCGTTCTGGCGGAGAGCAGGATATATTTTACTTCATTAATGATAGAATCCGGATCGGGTACTACCATGTTCTTAAAATACTCATCCAGTTTGGGTTCAAAGAATGGTGTGCGCAGCAAACGGTCATCATTAAAATTCACATCATCCCAATAATGATCTTTTACATACCGGTAAGGATAGAGTGAGTCTGCTTTTCCGTTCACAACCGGAATGGGTGGAGTGATGGGCCGCTTCATAGCGTTTAATAACATGGCTAATAAGGAACCCGGATTTTTTTTACTGATATTTTCCTGGTAGGTCCTGATCTCCTTTTCTGTTTTAGTGAGCTCATTGCGTAAACGTATCGAATCTTCTGTTGATTGTGGATTGCGGAATGCTGTTTGCAATTCGTTGATATATCTGCCTTTGGTAATGGAAAAGGCTGAATAATTTTTAAACAAATCATTATCCAAAGAACCGGCAATAACCGCGTTTTCTTTAAGAGAGGTATCGGCTACAATGCTGAAATGTTGCTGTGATCCCATCAATACTTCAAACTGGATAGTGAGTTGTGGGGTTACCACAAAATAAATACCACCTGTTAATTTAGTGGCGCCTTTAAATACGCCCTGGCTTTTTTCATTCAGAAAAGCAGAATCCACTAAGGCGCGTCCCTTTCCGTAATAACTGCCCAGGTAAACTTTACAATTCTTCAGGGGTGTTAAGGTGATACTGATATTTCTGCCTTTGACTGCAGTGGTTCCCGGCCTGGCTGTTGCGGGTTTTTGTGCCGTAAGACAGGCAAAACAGGATAATGCCAGTGTGGTAAGTAATAAACGCTTCATAGGTTTCATATTCGCGGTAAATTTAATTAAATACTTTTTGCCCCCCGTTAATCATCTGTCAAAAAAAACGGATTAGCGGTTCCTGTTCCCAAACCTGCTGAATCATAGTTACCTTTGCCACCGTGGGAAAACAGAAAAAACAGGTTATTTTAGAAAATATACTGGTGCAGGATTATGCCGCGGAGGGAAAATCATTGGCCAGAGCAGACGGTAAAGTGATTTTTATTGAAGGCGCCGTGCCCGGTGATCTGGTGGATGTACTATTACATAAAAATAAAGCTGACTGGGCTGAGGGCCGCGTAATTAAAACACATGCTTACTCGCCCGGCAGGGTTACCCCATTCTGTACCCATTTTGGTGTTTGTGGCGGTTGCCAATGGCAGATGCTGCCCTATGACAAACAACTTTTTTATAAGAGAAACAGGTTAGCGATAACCTGTCCCGGATCGGGAAAGTACTATTGCCCCCCATATCGCCCATTATAGGGGCGGATCAGACAACCCACTACCGGAACAAGCTGGAGTTTACCTTTGCAACGGGAAAATTTATTCCAGCAGAAGAATTCAGACGGATGAAGGCGGAAGGGATTTTGCCCGGTGTACTACCGGGAGCTGCCGGTTTTCATGCAAGGGGCTTCTTTGATAAAGTGGTTGAAATAGATACCTGTCATTTGCAGGATGAACCCACTAATCATATACGCAAAGCAGTGGCACAATTTGCCATTACCCATTCGATGCCATTTTATGATACCCGCCTGCACCAGGGTTGGCTGAGAAATATGTTTGTAAGAAATACCACTACCGGTGAGTGGATGATCAATATTGTATTTGGCTATGAAGCGGAAGCAGTCAGGAAAAAATTACTCGATCAGTTATTAGTCACATTCCCGCAAATCACCACTTTGCTGTATACGATCAATACCAAGAAGAACGACAGTCTGTTCGAACTGGAGCCACGGGTTTATGCCGGTAAGGGATTTATTATAGAGAGGCTGGAAGACTTTTCGTTTATGATCGGTCCAAAATCTTTTTTTCAGACAAACACGCGGCAGGCAGAAAAATTGTACAATGTTACAAGGGAATATGCCGGGCTTAATGGAACACAGGTAGTGTATGACCTGTATTGCGGAACCGGCAGTATTGGTATTTATGTGAGTAAGCTGGCTAACAAAATAGTGGGAGTGGAAGTGGTGGAAGAAGCCATTATTGATGCTAAAAAGAATGCGGCCCTGAATAATATTCCGCAGGCATCTTTTTTTACCGGGGATGTGACCGATATTTGCGATGATGCTTTTTTTGAAACAAATGGAAGGCCTGATACGGTAATTACGGATCCTCCGAGGGCAGGCATGCATGAAAAACTGGTAAAAAAGTTACTGGATATTGCCGCGCCTACCCTTGTTTATGTAAGTTGCAATCCTGCCACACAGGCGAGGGACCTTGCCATGCTGGATGAAAAATACAGTGTAGAAAAAATTCAGCCAATAGATATGTTTCCGCATACATTGCATATTGAAAATGTGGTGCAGTTAAAATTAAGATATGACAGAATTTAGACCCAGCCGGTTTGAGATATTACCTGCTATTGTAAAAAACCTGCTGATTATTAACGGGTTGTTTTTTCTTGCACAAAGCACGTTGCAGGGCCCGACAGTTAGTTTTTCATTTGAAAACGTGTTTGCCCTGCATGCCTGGCAAAGCAGTTTATTCAAACCCTGGCAGTTGGTTACCCATATGTTTCTGCATGGCGATTTTGGTCATATATTCGGAAATATGTTTGCCCTCTGGATGTTTGGTTCTGTGCTGGAGAATCTATGGGGCTCTAAAAGGTTTCTGACTTTTTACCTGGTTTGTGGTTTGGGTGCGGCACTGATTCACCTGCTTTTTTTAAGTTGGGAGCTGGCGCCGGTAATTAAAGATTATGCAGCAGTCTTTCAGAGCCATGCAGATAGAACCGCAGCACAGACAGATGCCATCATCAATTTTATTACGCGATATAATCTGCGTTTTGATAATACAGAGGAACTCATCGCCTATATACGTACCAATCCGGGTAATACCGAACTGATGAACCGGATATTTGAACAGATCACCGCCTATTATCAAAATCACCTGAATACAGCAACCATTGGCGCCAGTGGCGCTGTTTTTGGAATTTTAGCGGCCTTTGTATTTCTGTTCCCCAATACCTATCTCTATATTTATTTTTTGATACCGGTAAAAGCCAAGTGGATCGGTATTTTATATTTTTCGTATGAATTGTTTTATGCTCTCAGGAATTCTGCCGGGGATAATGTAGCACGGTGGGCACATATCGGAGGGGCCATCGTAGGATTATTAATCGTGATTACCTGGAACAAAACCAATAAAAAAACGTTGTATTAGAGTAATAGTAATTTTAATCTGAGCAAAATTCTTATGTCATCCACATCATACAAAACCAATCGCGGCATATTATTAGGACAGGACAATAATGCCCTTGTACTTTTATTCGCTGTAAATGCATTGGTGTTTCTGCTCATCAATTTTGTACAGATCATTTATTACCTGTCTGATATCCCCGTTGAATTTTTTTATAAGCAGATACTTAACTGGTTTACATTACCCGCGTCTACAGATACACTGGCATCAAGGCCCTGGACGTTGGTTGTATATATGTTCACACACCACGGTCTCTGGCACCTGATCAGCAGTTCACTGTGGTTATGGTGTTTTGGATTTATATTGCAGGATCTGGCCGGCAATAATAAACTGATACCTGTTTACCTGTATGGCGGGTTTACCGCGGGAATCGTATTCATCAGCATGAATAACCTGTTTCCGGTATTAGCCAATCAAATCAATACTACGCAACCTTTATTAGGGGCAGGTCCGGCCATTATGGCAGTAGCTGTTGCAACAACAACATTGGCGCCGGATTACAGAATGTTTCCATTGATCAAAGGAGGGATTCCGTTGTGGATACTTACCCTCATTTTTGTTGCGATAAATTTTGCAATACTGGCAGGAGGTAATGCCGGCGTAAGTGTGGCACATCTTGCAGCAGGGATGACATGTTTTCTTTTTGTACAGCAATTAAGAAACGGAAAAGACTGGGGCGCCTGGATGAATAACCTGGTAGACTGGCTGGACGATCTGTTTAGTCCGGAAAAAAAACATTCAAAAAAATCACAGAAAGAGAAGCCATTTGATGGTACTGATAGTAAATCCAATCAAAAAATATCAAGCCAGACCCAACAAAAACTGGATGCTATCCTAGATAAGATTAACCAACAGGGCTTCCAGTTTCTTACTGATGAGGAAAAAGATTTTTTACAAAGGGCAAGTGACGAAGAATTATCATAACAGATATTCAGTTGTGCCACTGATTTTTAGTAATTTAGGGCATGGCTAAAAATGTTTTTAGACGGGCAGCCAAAAAAATATTGTTATCCATCAACGTGATCATCTCATTGGTGTTTTTAATTGCATGTCTATCTCCTTATGTAAATCCAACCCATTGGTGGTTGATTGGTTTCGCGGGTTTAATTGTACCGCATCTTGTATTGGCCCTGATTTTTTTTATTATTTTCTGGCTGATGGCCAAGCCGGTAATGGTATGGATACCATTGCTTACACTGGTAATTGGTTGGCAGCAGGTAAATGCCATGTTTGCCTGGCACCCCGGCGCCGGTTTCACCGAGCGCAGGCATGATAATATTTTGCGGATGGTAAACTGGAACGTGCAAAGCTTTAACGGGCTTAGTAAAAGCCGTGAAGTAAAAAAAATGGTTCGTAATGAAGTAGCCGAAAGCATCCTTAAATTAAAGCCGGATCTGATCTGTTTACAGGAGTTTAATACGGCCCTTTTGGAAGACAATATTTCACTTTTTTCAAAAAGATATCCTTACCATTATTTTTCAAAAGATTATGAACGTGCCCACGGCGTATACCAGTCGGGCTGTATTATTTTTTCGAAATTTCCCATTATCGATTCTGGCCGGATTCCCTATCCGGTAGCGGAGAGTCTTATTTATGCGGATATCCTGAAAGGGGGAGATACCATACGCGTTTATACCACACATCTGCAATCATTCAAATTCAAAAAGGAAGATTATAGCGATATTGAAAAAATACGGGAACAGGCGGATGAAGACCTGACCGCTTCAAAAAGTATTTTCAAAAAAATGAAACTGGCTTTCAGTCGCAGAGGAATACAGGCTAATATGGTGAGGGAGGAGACAGATAAAAGTCCGTATCCCTCTGTTATTTGCGGCGATTTTAATGATGTGCCCAATTCCTATGCCTATTTTAAGATACGGGGAGAGCGGCAGGATGCTTTTTTGGAAAAAGGATTTGCCATTGGCAGAACCTTTATTGCCCTGGCGCCTACCTTACGGATCGACTATATCCTTCCCGACCGCCGGTTTATGGTAAAACAGTTTGAAATGATAGACGAGGGTCTTAGTGATCATATTATGCTGGTAAGTGACGTTGTTTTGCAAAAATGAAATATCTTCACCGCCCAATGAGTTACCTACCTGCCTGTTATTGCTGCTGCTGCTGATCCGGTATGGTATATTCCGGAAAATGCATTCCGGCCTGTTTTAACCATCAATCTTAATCTGTAATTATCCCATAACGCATGCCACTTAAAGTATACAATTCATTAACCCGGCAAAAAGAAACCTTCACCCCCCTCCATGCGCCATACGTAGGCATGTATGTTTGCGGCCCAACCGTGAGTGGCGAAAGTCATCTGGGCCATGCGCGGCCTTATGTTACGTTTGATATTTTATTCCGTTACCTCACCCACCTCGGATATAAAGTCCGGTATGTTCGTAACCTCACCGATGCGGGTCATTTTGAAGAGGAAGGACGTGAAGCAGAAGATAAGATCAGTGAAAAAGCTGTTCTGGAAAAGCTGGAACCTATGGAGCTGGTACAGAAATATACCAATCTCTATCATTGGGGTATGGCATTATTAAATACGCTGCCACCCAGTATTGAACCTACTGCAACAGGGCATATTGTGGAACAGATAGAAATGATCAAGCGGATTATTGCTGACGGATATGCTTATGAGGCCAATCAGTCTGTTTACTTTGATGTAGAAAAATATAACACTGATTTTTCAAAGAAAGGGCAACCCTATGGAATACTTAGCGGGCGTATACTGGAAGACCAGATAGATACTACCCGTGACCTCAACAACCAGGATGAAAAGCGCAATAAGAATGATTTTGCTTTATGGAAACATGCCCCCCCCCGCACACATTATGCGCTGGCAAAGCCCATGGGGAGAGGGTTTCCCGGGATGGCATATAGAGTGTTCCGCGATGAGCACCAAATACCTGGGAGAAAAATTTGACATACATGGGGGAGGTATGGACCTGCAGTTTCCGCATCACGAATGTGAGATCGCGCAGAGTACGGTATGCAATCATACTATGCCCGCACGTTACTGGATGCACAATAATATGATTACCATCAACGGAAGAAAGATGGGTAAGAGTTATGATAATGTGATCAGGCTAAGCGAATTGTTTAGTGGAAAACATCCTTTATTGTTACAGGCTTACCATCCTATGACCATCCGCTTCTTCCTATTGCAGAGCCATTATCGCGGTACATTGGATTTTAGTAATGAAGCCCTGCAGGCATCGGAAAAAGCTTTGAAAAGATTATGGGAAGCGTATGAGTGGACTATGAGTCAGTCTGGAATTAGGAGTGGGGAGTTAGGAGTTGATAGGGAGCTTGATGAGAAAGTATTGAAGTTGGTGAATGAGTTTGATGAGTTCATGGATGACGACCTGAATACAGCGAAAGTAGTGGCCAATATGTTTGAACTGGTATCGGTGATCAATGCTGTAAAGGATAAACACATTGCAGCAGACGCGATCAGCGCTTCAACTTTTGCTTTGCTGCAAAAACAACTTAAACTTTTTATAGAAGATATCTTCGGATTAAAAATGGATCATGCCAATAATAGCGGCAAGCTGGATGGGGTATTGCAATTACTCATTGATATCCGTAAAGAGGCCAGGCACCGGAAGGATTTTGTAACCAGCGATAAAATCCGCAATGAACTCGCCGGACTTGGTGTTCAGTTAAAAGATGAGAAGGACGGAGGGATGAGCTATACGATTGCATCGTGAATATTCTTCAGTGATTGCAGTCATCCGCATGCGCGTGATCATGATGCCTGCATAAACGGTAGTTGAGGAAGTGTGCAGAAACGATACAGATCACCGCGGGTACCAAAAACCAGTTTCGCCAGGCATGCCATTGCATTTTGGCCAGCAAAAAGCCAATACCAACCGCAAATAAAATGAGCGGCAGCCAGTTGTGATGGTGTTTTTTGCGGCCATGTAATAAAGAATAGGATCCAACAGCAAAAGCTATCGCGATCATCATGTATTCGAAACGCAGGTTTTCAATAATGTTTATACCAAACAAAGGCAGGCTGCTTAAGAACAAGGGCAGTACCGCACAGTGAATGGCACAAGCCAGTGAAGCCGTAATCCCCAGCGCGTCCCAATTGATTTTTTGTTTCATCAGCCTGCAAAATTAATACAATGCAACATTGTTGCAAAATATTTATCAAACTATTTTCTAATCAATTGTTTAATCCGGGTTGGGTGTAACTTTGCCCCTCAATCAGATGTATGAGCAGGAAATTAATAGGGTATCTCTTATTTTTCGGGGCATTATTACTGGTGTTTTACATTTTCCTTTTTCGGGGTACAGATAAATGGAAGGCTAAGTTATCTGTTATCAGTTATGTAAAACCCTTCCATTTTACTACCCAGGACGGACTCCCGTTTACCGACCGGGATATGCTTGGCAAAGTGTGTGTGGTAGAATATTTCTTTACTACCTGTAAAGGCATTTGTCCGAAGATGAATACCAATATGAAAGTGATTTATGAGCAGTTCAGGAATGAACCCGGTTTCATGATCGTATCACATACCTGTAATCCGGATACAGATACAGCGGCGCGTTTAAAATGGTATGCCGACTCTCTGAAAGTGGATACTAAAAAATGGGTATTCCTTACCGGGCGGAAAGACAGTCTTTACCAGATAGCGCGCAGCGCTTATATGCTGGACGATCCTAAAAACAGTGTAGATAAAATAGAGGACCAGTTCATCCATACCCAGTTCTTTGCGCTGGTAGATAAAGACGGGAAAGTAAGGGGACAGATTTATGACGGGCTGAAGCAAACGGAATTAGACAGGCTTAAGAAAGACATCAAAACCCTGCTGGCCGAAAAAGCCGCTTCCGGTAATTTTGTAAATGGAATATTTAACAACAATCCTTAATTATCTTGTATGTTATACGGTATCGCCGAAACACTGAAAAAAAATCAGTTAAGTATTACAGACAGCCGTAAGAAAATACTGGAACTGTTTATGCGCGCCAACGGTGCATTGGCGCATGCCGATATTGAACACCAGAGTGGTACCGAGTTCGACAGGGTTACTATTTACCGCACATTACAGACTTTTGTGGAGAAAGGAATTATTCATACCATACCTACTGCTGATAATTCCGTACGGTATGCACTGTGTAAAGACCAATGCTCACCCGGCCATCATCATGATGATCATGTACATTTTATGTGTGATGCCTGCGGTACTACTTACTGTCTCGATCATGTGGTAGTGCCTGCTGTTATACTTCCCATAGGATTTACCGTTACGCAAACAGATGTTATTATCAGCGGTATCTGTAAGAACTGCGGATGATTTCCGCATATATCATATCAGTTGATTTTTATTTGACAGGTACCACCTGTCTTTTTTTTGTACCGTATCTTCGTAAAAATTGATTCCATGATTCTTGTAACCGGCGCGGGTGGTTTGGTAGGCTCACACCTGGTAAAACAATTGGTTAGTGAAGGCAATAAGGTAAGGGCCATCTATCGTTCTACGATTCCTTTACCGGAAGTTGCCGATGCTGTGGAATGGATAAAGGGAGATATTCTGGATATAGTGTCGCTGGAGGAGGCTATGAAGGGTGTTCAACAGGTGTATCATTGTGCCGCCGCCGTTACTTTTAACCCGAAGAAGAAAGCGCTGCTGCATCAAACCAATGTAGAAGGAACGGCTAATGTGGTGAATGCCTGTTTGAATGAGGGCATATCAAAACTCTTATTTGTAAGTTCCGTTGCGGCCCTGGGTAGAATACGGGAAGATGTACCCATTGATGAAGAAATGAACTGGTCAGAAGAAACCAGTAACAGTGAATATGGCAAAAGCAAATATTTTGCCGAAATGGAAGTATGGCGTGGTATAGGGGAAGGATTGAACGCGGTAATTGTAAACCCGGTTATTATTTTAGGTGCCGGCGATTGGACAAAGGGCTCTTCTGAAATTTTTAAGTCGGCCTATGATGAATTTCCCTGGTACACAGAAGGTATCAGTGGTTTTGTAGATGTAACAGATGTAGTAAGGGCGATGATACTTTTAATGGAAAGCGCCAATACAGCGGAAAGATATATCCTTAGTGCAGAGAACCTTCCGTTCAGGGAAGTGTTTACGCAGATAGCCAAAAACTTCGGTAAAAAGCCGCCACACAGAAAAGTAACCCCTTTACTCTCCGCGATCGTATGGCGAATAGAAGCAGTGAAAGCCTGCTTCACCGGAAAGGATCCTTTATTAACCAAAGAAACAGCCCGTACAGCCACGGCTAAAGTGTATTTCGACAATAATAAATTCAAATTATTCTTTGTGAATTTTCAGTATACTCCGGTGGCTGTTTCGCTGAAGCGTATCTGCCGGGAGTTGACAAACAAACAAGGTCTGTAATACCGCTATTCCATTACTTTTTTCCAAAGTTCAGGAATGCGTTTTATCCAGACCAGTTCCCTTCTTTTGATAGAAGCATCTTCTGCCGGGTAGCCAAAATAGGTTTTACCCCCTTCCAGGGAAGAAGGCACCCCGCTTTGCGCCAGAACAACGGCATTGGCCCCGATGGTGAGGGTCTTACTTACACCTACCTGCCCCCAGAGCGTAACACCATCCTCTATAATGGTACCGCCGGCAATACCTACCTGGGCGGCAAATAAACAGTTTTTACCTATGGTGGTATCGTGGCCAATATGAACCATATTATCCATTTTGGTTCCTTTTCCTATTCTTGTTTCAGCGGTTACCCCGCGGTCAATGGTGCAACCCGCCCCAATTTCTACGTTATTTTCTATCACTACATTACCACAGCTCTGCATTCTTTTATACCATAGTTCACGTTTCTTTTTAGTGTTATAGTAAAAAGCATCACTACCAATTACACTACCGGATTGTATAATTACCTCATCACCAATTACCGTGTAATCCAGTAAAGAAACATTCGGGTATATCACACAATTTTTTCCAATAGTTACCTGGCGACCTATAAAAACATTCGGCATAATAACAGATCCTTCACCAACAGAAACATCCTCACTGATCATTTTTGTTGCAGCAATAAACGGACGAAAGTGATTGATTATTTTCAGGTACGCTTCAAAAGGTTCCTTCACAACGAGAATGGTTTTTCCTTCCGGAATGATTATCTCTTTTGTATTGATTATAATGAAACGCGCCTCACTGTTTAAACAGGCATCGTAGTATTTTGGATGATCAACAAAAACCAAATCACCTGTTTCAACTTTATGTATTTCGTTGATGCCTGATGCTTCCGCAGTAAGATTACCTGCTACTTCCGCGGCTATCAATTCGGCGATCCATTGTACTGAAACGGGGGCTGGAAACTTCATATGGCGCTATTTTGGGAAAATTAAAGGTAATATTAGTCTTTCAGCAAAAATATTTTTTAACCCTTTTTGGGGGTGATTTTTCTCTTTTTCTTTTACTTCTTTTCAATGTCAGCATCAGCACCATTAAAAATAATTATTTGAAACAGATATCTTGAAACCCTTTATTCATCAATGTTTCAGAGAAATTTATAAAATAAGCAAGAACAATAGTTAAGTAAATAGCCGGTCAAAGAGGTGGATTTAAGGCTACTCCGCAACAGCCCGAATGCACATTAAGGCTTAAAATGTTAATAAATT
Source organism: uncultured Sediminibacterium sp. (assembly GCA_964359445.1). GTDB lineage: Bacteria > Bacteroidota > Bacteroidia > Chitinophagales > Chitinophagaceae > Sediminibacterium. Next base: position 11,643 of record CAYHTC010000008.1, read on the forward strand.
TGTTTAAAAAAATTTTTGCATTAGATAAAAGTCTTTTTAATATTGTGTAGGGAAATTTGTTTCCCGGTACTTACTAACCCATCCATATACAAAGTCTCGCTTCTGCGGGACTTTTGTTTTTGTATGAATTACTACTACATCATTTATAAACCTTATCAGGTACTTTCACAATTTTCTTCATCAGAAGGAAAGCAAACCCTTGCGAATTATTTTGATGTTCCGAAAGATGTTTATCCGGTTGGAAGACTTGATTATGACAGCGAAGGGTTGTTATTACTTACCAACGACAGTTCCCTGAATAATAAATTATTGAATCCGCTTTTTGAACACGAAAGAGAATATTGGGTGCAGGTAGATGGAGCTATTAATGATGATGCAATACTTCAATTAAAAAAAGGAGTAGCTATTACTATTGATGGAAAAATATATCACACCAAAGAATGTATTGCTTCCATCTTTACAAATGAACCCGCGGTACCCGAAAGAAATCCGCCCATCCGTTTTAGAAAGGAAATTCCCGCACCCTGGGTTCAATTAATTTTAACCGAAGGCAAAAACAGGCAGGTGAGAAAAATGACCGCGAAGCTTGGGTTCCCTACCCTTCGCTTAATCCGTTACCGGATAGAAAAACTAACCATTGCAACTATGCATCCGGGAGAGATGGTATCCCTGAAACAGGCTACTATTTCTGAAAAACTGTTTAAGCTGTAAGCGTTCATCTTAAAAAAGCTATTTTTGCCCCTCTTTAAGCATTCTTAAGTATGAGTCAAACACATTTATCTGAGCAGGAACTGATCCGTCGGGAGAAACTGGTAAAACTGCAGGAAGCAGGCGTGGATCCTTACCCGGCGCCTTTATATCCTGTTTCTCATTTCTCAACCGGTATTAAAGAAGGTTATACGGAAGAAACCAAAGAACAATTCGCCGCCGTATGTGTGGCCGGTCGTATCATGAGCATCAATGATAAGGGAAAAGTGTTCTTTATTAAGATACAGGACAGTAAGGGCATTATACAATTATATGTAAAGCGCGATGATTTATGCGCGGGCGAAGACAAATCTTTCTGGGATATTGTTATTAAACATGGCCTTGATCTCGGAGATATCATTGGCGCCACCGGTTATGCCTTTATCACCAAAACAGGTGAAACCTCTATTCATACCCAAACGCTAACCCTGCTTACCAAATCTTTAAAACCCTTACCGGTTATTAAAAGAGATGAGGAAGGAAATGTGTTTGATGCGGTAACCGACCCGGAATTCCGCTATCGCCAGCGTTATGTTGACCTGATTATCAATCCCGATGTAAAGAACACTTTTGTTAAAAGAACGCAACTGATCAATACTATCCGCGAGTTCCTGAATGCACAAGGGGCATTGGAAGTGGATACGCCGGTATTACAGGCTATTCCCGGGGGTGCGGCGGCCAGGCCCTTTAGTACACACCACAATGCATTGGATGTTCCCTTTTACCTCCGTATCGCGAATGAACTGTACCTGAAAAGACTGATCGTTGGCGGATTTGACTGGGTATATGAGTTTAGCCGGAATTTTCGTAACGAAGGGATGGACAGAACACATAATCCTGAGTTTACCGTGTTGGAATGGTATACTGCCTATAAAGATTATTTCTGGATGATGGAAACAACCGAACAGTTGTTTGAGAAAATCGCATTGGCATTACATGGCACTACGGATGTTCCGCTGGGAGATAAGATTATCAATTTCAAAGCGCCGTTCAGACGCATCAGTATCCATGATGCTATCAGGGAAAATACAGGTTTTGATGTGAGCGATATGGATGAAGCCGGATTAAGAGAGGTTTGTAAAAAACTGCAAATAGATGTTCCCGGCAATATTGGTAAAGGCAAACTGATTGATGAGCTTTTCAGCGCTTCCAGTGAACATACTTTTATACAACCTGCTTTCGTTATTGATTATCCGGTTGAGATGAGTCCGCTTACCAAAAAGCATCGCAGCAAAGCCGGCTTGGTAGAGCGTTTTGAATTAATGATCAACGGAAAAGAGATCGCGAACGCGTATACCGAACTGAATGATCCGATAGACCAGCGCGAACGTTTTGAAGAACAGTCTAAATTAATGGAGCGTGGAGATGTTGAAGCGATGTTTATTGATCATGATTTTTTACGGGCGCTCGAATATGGTATGCCACCCACTTCCGGCATCGGCATCGGTATCGACCGCTTGTGTATGCTCATGACGAACCAGTCATCTATCCAGGATGTTCTTTTCTTTCCCCAGATGCGGCCCGAGAAACTTGATTAAAATAGTGATGCCAATGAAATATCTCAAAGTTTTGTATGTACAGGTTATCATTGGTATTACGGCGGGTATTGTTACCGGCTGGTTTTTTCCCTCCTTTGCACCCACCGCCAAACTAATCAGTGAAGGGTTCATCAACATGATCAAGATGGTGATTACACCGGTGATCTTTTTAACCGTTGTGCTGGGTATTACCGGTGCGGGCAGTTTAAAAAAAGTGGGCAGGGTGGGTGGTAAGGGATTGCTCTATTTTGAAGTAGTGACCACTTTTGCCTTGATTCTCGGTCTTGTGGTGGCTAATGTTATCAAGCCGGGTACCGGTATTGCTACCAACCGGTTACCCAATGAAAATTTAGACAAGTACACCAACGCGGCAAAAGAAATGAACTGGGGTGAGTTCTTTTCGCATATCATTCCCACCAATATCATGGATTCTTTTGCCAAAGGCGATCTTTTACAGGTACTTTTTTTTGGCATATTATTCAGTGTTGCCATTACCAAAATGGGAACGGGCGGCGCCAAACTTATTTCTGTTTTTGAAAACCTGAACAAAGCCTTTTTTAATGTGATCCATATAGTGATGAAGTTTAGTCCTATCGGCGCTTTTGGCGGTATGGCCTATACGATCGGGAAATTCGGATTCGGCAGTTTGGTGTTATTGGGGAAACTGCTGCTTGCTTATTATATCACTTCTTTTCTTTTCATTTTTGTTGTGCTGAACCTTATCGGGCGTTATTATGGTTTTGATATCTGGAAATTATTAGTGTACATTAAAGAAGAATTATTGATTGTACTTGGCGCCAGCAGCAGTGAATCTGTATTACCCAATCTCATGGAAAAACTGGAAGCGGCTGGTTGTGAGAAAACGGTGGTAGGACTGATTATTCCCACCGGCTATAGTTTTAACCTGGATGGTACAACCGTCTATTTAAGTATGGCCACTATCTTTCTGGCACAGGTTTTTGATATTGATCTGTCTCTTACGCAGCAGTTAACCATCATTGGAATACTTCTCATCACCAGTAAAGGGGCCGCGGGGGTAACAGGCAGCGGTTTCATTGTATTAACCTCTACGCTTACTATTTTAAAAATAATTCCGTTAGAAGGGCTTGCTTTATTAATTGGGGTGGATAGATTTATGAGTGAAGGAAGAGCCCTTACCAATATGATCGGCAATACGATCGCCACCGTTATCATCGCTAAGAGCGAGAAGGCGATTGATATGAGCGTGTACCGGAGGGTTGTTAATCATCGTCAGTCCCTGTAATTCAACGCGGGTTTAATATCTCCCAATAATGGCTTATAGATATAATCACCTTTGGCCGTTTTGAATGCTGCTTTTGCTTTTAGGATCAGGGTTGTATCTGTATAGAGGTCAATGGCAGTAAGGGCCATGGTTTTGGCAGCTACCATCATACCTTTTGTGCCGATCTCTGTTCCACCGCAGGCAACTGCCTGCCAGCTATGGGCGGGTGTGCCGGGTATCCAGGTGGCGGCCGATAATCCAACTGTAGGCACTGTATAGCTTACATCACCCACATCGGTAGAGCCGCCGCCGGCATCTGAAACTTTTTTAAGTGGCTTAATGATGGCGGCATTTTCAATAGCAGGCACTTTAAAATTAAGCGTAGCCTGTATCTTTTTTCCAAATGCTGTTTCATCGGGGGTATAGGTTACCCCGCCAACTTTTTCCAGGTTCGATTGCATGACTTCTCCCAGCGTTCTGTTTAACAGCAGATCATGCGTGCCGCCAATGATGCCATAGTCAACGGTTGTTTCAGTACCCATGGCAGCGCCGTTGGCGGCTTTTACAATCCTGTCAAATATTTCTTTTACAACTTCTTTGTTGGGATGACGGACATAGTAATATACTTCCGCAAAATCGGGAACTACATTCGGCGCCCTGCCACCATTGGTGATTACATAATGTATCCTTGTTTCCTGCGGAATATGTTCGCGCATCATGTTCACCATATTGTTCATCGCTTCTACGGCATCCAGTGCAGACCGTCCTTTTTCAGGAGAGGCCGCTGCATGTGCCGCTATACCGTGAAAGCGGAACTTGGCAGATTTATTGGCCAGGGCGCTGGTCATGGTAATTTCATTGTCATCACCCGGATGCCAGTGTATTACGGCATCTACATCATTAAATAAACCGGCTCTAACCATAAATACTTTACCACTACCCCCTTCTTCTGCCGGGCAGCCATATACACGGATGGTACCACTCAGCTTTTTTTCTTCCATTAATTTTTTAACAGCAATGCCCGCGGCAACCGAAGCTGTTCCGAATAAATGATGACCACATCCATGCCCGGCATCTTTGCCTGTCATGGATTTTTTTTCGGGCGAGGCTTCCTGCGACAGGCCGGGCAGTGCATCAAACTCAGCAAGGATGGCAATTACGGGCTGGCCGCTGCCATAACTTGCCACAAAAGCGGTGGGTATATCCGCCACTCCGGCCTGTACCGTAAACCCATTATCCTGTAAGGTTTGCCGGTGCAGCGCCGAGCTTTTAACTTCTTTATACCCTACTTCCGCATAGTTCCATATCTGCAGCGCGGTATTTTTATACGCTTCATACTTCAGGTCAATACCCCTGGCAGCAGCCTCTTTGAGGGAGGAGGATTTGTCTGTTGTCTTTTGCGCATTTACTAACAGTACAGTTGCTGCGAATGATAGTGTTAAAATAATCTTTCTCATAATCTTAGTATCTAAGGTAGTTTTCCCTTCGTGTTACTTAGTGCCCTGGTGTCTTCGTGGTTCAAAAAAAATCTTTGCCACCAAGGCACTAAGTAACACAAAGAATTTTTGGCAAAAAAATTAATAGTTAAACAAAAAGGTCGCGGTACAGTTCAGCGCCCGGTACTACCGAGTATTTATCCAAATCGGTAATACCTTCTGCCGCCATTACTTCTTCATCAATAAAAGTATTACCACTGCATTGAGCGGCGGGTTTGCGTAAAATATAATAGACAGCATCGGCAATAATATCCGGTGTGCGGCTCATTTTAGCCAGGGCCTCGCCACCTAATAAATTTCTTACGGCAGCGGTATCTATCGTAGTTTGCGGCCACAAAGCGTTTGAGGCAATCCCTGCCTCTTTAAATTCCGCGGCCCATCCCAATGCCAGCATGCTCATACTGTATTTGGTAATGGTATAGGCAATATGTCCGCCCAACCATTTAGGGTGCATATTTACGGGAGGCGACAGGGTAAGTATATGTGGATTTTTACCTTTTCTGAGGTAAGGCAGGCAATGCTTCACCACCAAAAAAGTACCACGTACATTGATGCTCTGCATCAGGTCGAAGCGTTTCGATTCTGTTTGTTCGGTGGGTGTTAGTTGAATGGCGGATGCATTGTTGATTACAACATCAATCCCACCAAATGTAGCAACCGCCTGCTGCACAGCGGCCAGTATCTGTTCTTCATGCCGTATATCAACCTGCACGGCCAGTGCTTTACCGCCGGCCGCTTCCACTTCCCGCGCGGCAGAGAAGATGGTGCCACCCAATCGAGGGTCTTCTTCAATGCTTTTGGCGGCAATTACAATATTGGCGCTTTCCCTGGCCAGGCGCAGGGCCATGGCTTTGCCTATACCGCGACTGGCGCCGGTAATCAATACGGTTCTGTTAGTAAATGGCATACATAAATGGTTAGAAGATAAATGTACGGGATGTAGGGGCTATCTCAATCAGTTCCATCCCAAAAAATCGCTGATCACAGTTTCGGTTTCTTTGCAGGCTTTTTCCAGGTCATCATTCAGAATGGTTTTGGTGAAGTGATGGTTGAACGACATTTCGTAACTGGCTTTGTTTACCCTGGTATTAAGGCTTTCAGGTGTTTCGGTGCCGCGGCTCTCCAGTCTGCGCCGGAGTTCATCAGCGGAAGGGGGTTGTATAAATACAGACAGGCAATCGCCCGCGAATTGTTGTTGCACATGAATGGCCCCTTTTACATCAATATCCAGCATGGGTATTTTGCCCATATTCCAGATCCTTTCCAGTTCGCTTTTTAGTGTGCCATAGTATTTGCCTTCGTACACCATTTCCCATTCAACAAAAGCATTCGCGTTTATCCGTTTTCTAAAATCTTCTACGCTCATAAAATAATAGTCCACCCCATTTTGTTCTTTGCCCCTGGGCAAACGGGTAGCGGCAGAAATAGAAAATGAAAGTTTGGGATATTTATCAATGAGGAAGCGGGTAATAGACGTTTTACCCGAACCCGATGGAGCAGTGAGTATAATTAGCTTTCTGTGCGATGATGGCATGAGCGTAGGAGTTTTAGCAAAGAAACAATATTTACGTGAGACGACTCACGTATCGCGAACCACAATTGCCCTCTCAAGATCTCCAGCTCACTTTATCTTCCAGCGGAATACTCCGCCTGCCTTTTTTTGCGGGGATGTTTGTATAGCCCAGGTAAATCAATCCCATCACAACATCTTCTTCATTCAGTGCAAGAAAATTTTTAAGGGAGGGATGGTGTGTCATACCGCCGGTACTCCATAGTGCGGCAATAGTAAGCGCTTCGGCTGCTAATAGTATATTTTGGGTGGCGGCGGCCACCGCGGCAATTTCTTCCAGTGCGGGTAGGCTATTGTTTTGGGTACGCTTCAGGTAAACCAGCATAATATGAGAGACGGTATCTGCCTGGTGAAGTATTTTATCATATTTACCCTGGTTAAAATTTTCAGGGTTCGTATGTGTTTTATATAAGTTGGCATGGCAGGCGCAAAAATCCTGTTTGGCTTTATTTTCGTAAACGATAAAGCGCCAGGGTTCTGTACGTCCATGCGTAGGCGCCCAATCGGCGGCTTGCAGTAACCGGTGAATAAGGGTATTGTCTATTTTCTGGCCATTCATATCAGACGGTTTGGTACTGCGCCTGTTTTGAATGATGGATTGCAGGGTGTTGAAAGGGGTCATGGTGTAAAAGTAAATGCTTAATCATTAAATAAATTCCAATTAATGTACAATTTTATAGTATCAACTTTTGGGATTGCTTGATGATGTACCGGCTGATGATTTAAAACCTGATCATCTTAAGCGTTATTTTGTATATTGTTTTGAAAGACCGCAGTTATCAGAAAACACAATGCATAGCCGTATTAATGCTATAAAATATTATTATGAGCAAGTGTTGAGAAGAGAAAAGTTTTTTTGGGAAATACCAAGGCCAAAGAACCCGCTGCAATTGCCCCGTTTTTTTAGTCAGGACGATATCATATCTATTATCAAAGCAACAGAAAACTTAAAACATAAAGTTATGTTGATGCTTGCATTATGTTATCTTTTTATTAGACGTTTATTCGAGAATTTTTACCTGAAACATCTTGCGAGGAGTTCAACAGCTTTTTGGACAGGGCTTTGCTAATTGATAAGGATTTCGGCTTTTTCAACAGTTAGTAAGTTCAAAAACATTGCTTGTTTTGTCGCAAATATTTACTAAATTTGCGACAAGATTAAAGCGTAAAATGTCCAAAAGCATTGAAATACAAGTATTAGACAAGATAAAGCGAAGCCCAAGAGGTACGCTTTTCTTTGTGGATAGCTT
>CAYHTC010000009.1:0-19269 GCA_964359445.1 uncultured Sediminibacterium sp.
TGGATTTTCGAGTGTTGTAAACTTATGCCGGCGCAGCTTCTCCCCTATATTTTCCGTAAAGCAGGAGCCCATCAGCAGTAATGTATGCCGGTGATGAATGTGGGTGGTTATTTTTTTGATGTCGAATTCCAAATGAAATTTCATGTGACTATTTTATTTTTTTGCCACCAAGGCTCAAAGGAGCACAAAGAAAACAATTTAGATAAATATTTCATCTGCCAACTGAAGGCTCTCTGATAGTGCATCTTTGTTGAATTCCTGGAGCAACCCTTTTTTTTCCAGGTAAGGAATCATTAATGCTGTATCCATATTACCCACCAGTTCATTTTGTGCCATGGGGCAACCGCCGATACCTTTCAGTGCTCCGTCAAATCGCCGGCAGCCTGCAGATAAAGCAGCATCTACCTTTAATTGCCAGTTAGAAGTTGTTGAATGTAAATGTACCCCAACGGTAACTTCGGGATATTGTGGAATTAAAGTACTGAGCGCCCATTGAATCTGTTCAGGTGTTGCTATTCCTACTGTATCCGCCAGTGATAAAATTTTTATCTCTCTATTTGCCATGTCATTTGCCCGGTGCAACAATATTTCTTTAGTATAAGTATCTCCATAAGGATTTCCAAAACCCATACTAAGGTATACTACCAATTGCTTATTATTCTTGATGCATAGTTCCTGAATCGATTCTATCCTTTGCAGGCTTTCTTCCATACTACTGTTGGTATTACGCAGTTGAAAAGTGGGGGATATTGAAAATGGAAAACCGAGATAACTGATTTCATCATATACTATGGCTTCCTCTGCACCCCGTAAATTGGCAATAATGGCGAGCAGTTTTGTGTGGCTGTTGGTTATATCCAGTTTTCCTATCACCTCTTTGGTATCAGCCATTTGCGGAATGGCTTTTGGCGAAACAAAACTGCCAAAATCAAGCGTATCAAAGCCAACTTTTAATAAGGCATTGATGTATTTTATTTTTTGAATAGTAGGAATAAAAGTGTGCCAGCCCTGCATTGCATCGCGGGGGCATTCTACGAACGTGAGTCGTGAATCGTGAGTCGTGAGTCGTGAATCGTGAGTATTATCGCCCATATTCATTACCAATTAGTAAACCAATAAACTAATAAACCAGTAAACCAACTCCTATTTACCCATCCTATGCTTCAATGCTTCATACAAAATAATCCCTGAAGCAACAGAAACATTGAATGAATCAAAACTGCCTGCCATAGGTATTTTGAAAAAATGATCGGCAGCTTTGGCCAGATAGGGTTGAACGCCTTTTCCCTCATCGCCTAAAATAATACAGCAGGGATCTTCGAAAGGAAGTTCAAACACATTTTCTGTGGCGCGTATTTCACTGGTAAATACTTTGATGCCATTGAGGTGCAGGTCATCAACTGCCTTTAATAAACTATTCACCCGGCAAACATGAATCAATTCCAATGCGCCCGCGCTGCTTTTCATGGCTTCTTCATTTAAAGCGCCCACGCCTTTGTCCGGAATGATCAAAGCCTGTGCGCCGCAGCATACCGCGCTTCTGGCTATGGCTCCGATATTACGAACATCGGTAACGCCATCCAACATCAGGAATAAAGGAAGTTCTCCTTTAGAAACCACATGGTCGATCACCTGTTGCAGATCCATATAGGTTACTCTTGCCACAAATGCGAGTACACCCTGGTGGTTTGCTTTTGTCATCCCGTTCAGCTTTTCAACGGGCACTACCTGGATCGGGATATTTTTCTCCCGGGATAGCTGCCTGATGGTATTAATGATATCTCCTGCCGTATTTTTCTGGAGCAGAATTTTATCAATAGACTTTCCCGATTGCAGGGCTTCTACCAGTGGCTGACGGCCTATGATGAGTGAACTTTGTTTAACGGTCATGGGCAAATGTATTACTTCAGTTTTCCTTCTGCGAAAAGGATTTTTACTTTTAAAATGGATGCAACACTCATTGAATTGGTGATGATCCCTTCCTCCACCATCCGGTAAGCCTCATCGAAAGGGATTTTCATAGACCATTTTTTCCGTAGTAACCATCCATGGATTTATATGCATGATTATTGTTTGTTTTTACGGATAGCAACAGGCAATGAAATAAGTAAATACAATATCACCATCGCTGCTAAAGAAAATTTTACGGCTGCACAGTAATAAGTAAGCTGTAAAGAAGCCGAATTAAAATTGCCCGCAACGCTTTGTAACATGAGCAGATTTTCTGCAATATCCAGTACGCCTGCCACATAGGCTAACCTGGCCAGCCAGAGACCCGCTTTACGGCCCATACCCGCGGGCCATTTCATGGCACAAAATTCAGCGGCCACTGAAAGAAAAGCGACGTAGGCAACGATAAATAAAAAATCGAGCCACACATTCATTTTCACAACAGACATATCCCAACCAATTAATAAATCATGGAGCTTTTGAGGGCTACCGGCAAATTCAAGGTCCACGATGGCTCTTGGACTGGTTGCGGTTTTCAGGCTACTGCCCTGCCAGCGCATTACAACAAACATGAGCAAAGCAGCAATGGCTGAAACCGATAAGTTTTTTTTCATCACACATGATATTTAGTTAGAGATTCTTACCAAAGAGCGTTAGAATTGTTGAGAAAACCTTCTACCTTCTTCATTGGTACCCTAAAAATAAACAACCTCTGCTCAAAAGAACAGAGGTTGCGGTTATTTCTTTGAAGGGCCGTTATTTATTTGATACTAAAAGCCTTTTTTACTTTTCCTACATAATCCAGTTTCTCCCAGGTAAACAGTTCCACTTTTATTTTTCTCACTTTACCGTTGGGCAAAATGAATTCTTTGGTCACCACTTCATTTTTACGGCCCATATGCCCGTAAGCAGCGGTTTCGCTGTACATAGGTGTTCTGAGTTTCAGACGCTGTTCAATGAAGTAAGGACGGAGGTCGAAAACAGATTCCACGATCTTACCAATCTGGCCATCAGTAAGCTGTACTTTGGAAGTGCCGTAGGTATTTACGTTGATAGAAGTGGGTTGAGCCACACCAATAGCGTAAGAAACCTGAACCAATACTTCATCGGCAACACCGGCAGCCACCAGATTCTTAGCTATATGGCGTGTTGCATAAGCTGCAGAACGGTCAACCTTGCTTGGGTCTTTTCCGCTGAAGGCGCCACCACCGTGTGCACCTTTACCGCCGTAGGTATCAACGATGATTTTACGGCCGGTTAAACCTGTATCACCATGCGGGCCCCCAATTACAAACTTTCCGGTAGGATTAATATGATATTTTATTTTATCATTAAACAGTTTGGCGTATTTCTTATACTTCGATTTTACCCTTGGTATCAGGATATTGATGATATCTTCTTTGATCCTGGCCAGCATTTTGGCTTCAGAATCAAAATCATCGTGTTGGGTAGAAACCACAATCGCGTCTATACGTACGGGTTTGTTAGTATCATCATACTCCAGTGTTACCTGACTTTTTGCATCAGGGCGGAGGTATTTGATCTGTTTGTTCTCTCTGCGTAAAACAGCGAGTTCGATCAGGATTTTATGGGCCAGGTCAAGTGCCAATGGCATATAATCATCTGTTTCATTGGTAGCATACCCAAACATCATACCCTGGTCGCCGGCTCCCTGCTCTTCTTTTTTCTTTTTGTCAACACCCTGGTTAATATCTGCAGACTGCTCATGAATGGCAGATAAGATACCACAGCTATTCGCTTCAAACATATATTCACTCTTGGTATAACCGATTTTGCGGATTACACCACGGGCAATTTCCTGAACATCCAAATAAGCTTTGGATTTTACTTCTCCGGCCAGTACTACCTGCCCGGTAGTTACCAAAGTTTCACAAGCCACTTTAGACTGAGGATCAAATGCAAGAAAATTATCTATGAGAGCATCCGATATCTGATCGGCCAGTTTATCCGGATGTCCTTCAGAAACACTCTCAGAAGTAAACAAATAAGGCATATAATATAAAATTTAATGGTTGCAAATATATATTATACAACAATACCTATCAGATGCGTGAGAAAATAATTCTCAACCGCATCCTGAACCGGGTGTGTGATCCGCCGCCTAATCTTATCCTGCCATCACCTACATCATTGGTACCGGATGGGGCCAGGTAATAGGTTTGTGAATAAGCGTTACCCGGGTAAGGTGGTGTATAATGCAAAGAATCATTGGAGGGAGCTGACAGACGCAGCGTGAAAGAGCTGTCTTTCCTGGTAACGATACCCTGAACATAACGGCTGATATCGAACGTATAAGAGGCAATCCTGTCGTAACCAGAAACAGATTTGGATACCAGATACCCTCCGAAAGTTGAGGTATTTGCTCCTGTTGAACTCAATATATAGTCGTTCGGAATATTCCGCTTACTGTTCAATGCCGAATCGAACGCACTCAATAATAAATATCGTGGGGGTAACATTTGGGCTTCAACGGCAGGGTTTGCATCATCAGGCACCTGTTCGGTTATTAATTCTGCTCTGTGAATAATACGGTTGCTCAGACCCTGCAGGCCCGGAATTTTTATTCTTACATAGGTACCCGGAGTGGTTTGTACATACACCAGTGAATCCGGTTTGGCGGTTGTGGTTAAATGTTTCACGGCATCCGTTCCGGAGCGGTCGCGTAATACCAGGTTTGCATCTCCGCTATAAGAAGTACTGAATTTCAAATAAGCCACCGAGGTATCCCTTTTAGTGGCACCGGTTGAACTGGAACTGTAATAGAGTGCAAATTTTGTATTGGTATCAGCCAGATTAATCTTTAATAAGGCATTGGCGGCTGTTCCCGTATTGGCGGTTATCGCAAAGCCCGCGAAATAAGTTCTGAATACAGAATCGGACAGGTAGGCATTGGTAGAATCATAATCTTTTAAAAACCTTTTAGCCACATCTGCTCTTAAACGGAAACGGATTTGATTAGTGGCATCTTCATATCGGTTTTTCACAGAATCGCCTAACCGTCTGATATCAACATTTATGGAATTGCCTAATGACTGACCCATATTGAAGTTAAAACTGGCAGGATAATTAGCGGGGTAGGCATGGAAGATATCCAGCGGTGTGTTTTTATCTATCTCAAAAACATTCAAACGCAGCGGTTGGGTAGAATCGCCATAAAAGCCGCGATAGCTTAGTATTAATACGGCTGAATCAACCACCAGGCTGTCTTTATTACCGGGAATATAATAGGGATATGAACCGGGCTTCAATTCAAAGAACATAGAAGCCGTTGTTTTCCCAAAGACAGGGTCGTTGGTGATGGTACCTAATAAATGATTATCACCTTTATATATTCTTGTGGAATCGGTATCTTCAAAACTGTCTGTAATCACACCCAGTAAGGTATCCCTGGTATTAACGCCATCAATGGCCGGTATCAATCCACTACCTATATCGGTGGATGAGATACGTGTACAGCCAGAACCAAACGTCATCAAAATTATACAGGAAATGAATATTCTACGAAGCGTAAAAAATGAATACATGTGTTAATAATTACTTGCCCGCAAGGTCGTTGTACAATTCTAAATACTCTGTTAAATCAGAATCCCATCCTTTAAAAGGGACTATCTTCTTTCCCTTTACTTTGGCGAATTCTTCGGTCAGTTTCTTTTCTATACTGTCGGAGCCAAAAGTAATGGCATCGGCAAAAGTGGCGCCACCTCTGAACATGGCTGTATTATTGGATTCCTTGAAAGATTCCAGATCTTTTTCTTTGATATTGGCATTAATAAGGGCCTGCTTAACAAAATCCACCCCCAATTTTTCCTTAAAAGTGTTCTGTCCAATGGTATAAACAACCTTACTATTACCAAATACCGGTTCCTTTTTATACGCAGTTTTTATAAAAGCCGGGATCAGTCCCGTCATCCAACCGCTACAATGGATAATATCCGGAGGCCATCCGAATTTTTTAACCGTTTCAAGGGCGCCTTTACAGAAAAAGACTGTACGGAGAATATTGTCATCAAACCATTTTTCTTCCTCATCATGAAAAACCTGTTTACGCTTGAAGAAATCCTCGTTCTCAAGAAAATAAACCTGCAAACGTGCATTAGGCAGGGAAGCTACTTTAATTTGTAAGGGATAATCATCATTGTCAACCGATACATTAATGCCAGATAGCCTTACCACTTCATGTAAACGGTGCCTTCTTTCATTAATTACACCGAATCTCGGCATGATACATCTCACTTCTAATCCGGTATCATTGCTTTTTATGGCTAATTTGTTAATTACCTCCGCAAATTCCGTCAGCTCCAGGTAAGGAGACATCTCAGTTGCAATGAATAAAATTCTTTTTTTTATTGACATTAGTATGCGAATTTTGACACGATACAGAAAAAATCAGTGTGCGAAGGTACGAAAATTACCTGAAAAGCAGTTACTAATAGGGTTTAACCGGGATACTCTATCAAAATAGTTGGGTTACCAATGGTAATCAGTCTCAATAAATACCTGGAAACCAACCAAAAAAAGCCATTCATCATAGCCTTCTGTTTTCCAAAAAGATGTAAATAGCCGCGATATAAAATGGCTTACTTAACTTGCCGTTGAAAGTTATGATATGCATAAAAATTTAGTATCTGTTTTACAATATCTTTTTTTCCTTGGACTGGGCGTATTCTTAGTTTGGTGGAGCCTGCACCAGATACCCGATGAGAAATGGGGTGAGTTTAAACGTTCTTTAGAGACGGCCAATTATTGGCTGCTGTTGCCTGTGATCCTGATCCTTACGCTCAGCCATGTGCTGCGGGCGCTACGCTGGCGGGTTCTGATGCAGCCGATGGGCTATTTCCCAACATTCCCCAATACATTTTTTGCAGTGATGATCGGTTACCTGGCTAATCTGGCGGTACCACGATTGGGAGAGGTATTAAAATGTACGATATTAGCCAAATATGAAAAGGTACCGGCCGAAAAATTAGTAGGTACCATCGTTGCCGAAAGAGCAGTTGATGTACTATCACTGGGCTTTGTTTTTTTACTGGCTCTCATCAGCCAGTTTAATGTAGTCGGGGAATTTGCGGATCAACTATTCAGGCAACTGTTTGAGAATCGTTCGGGTAGTTTTTCATGGATAAAATCGGGTATTATTATGGGGCTATTCATTGCCGGCATCGTGGCCATTAAAGTCTGGTTTTATCAGTTTGCCCACCTGCAAATAGTAATTCTGGCCAAAAGAATATTGAACGGCATCTGGGAAGGGCTTATCAGTATTAGAAAATTAAAACAAAAGGGTCTGTTTATTTTTTATAGTATGGGTATCTGGGCATTATACATTGGTGGCACATGGGTTGGATTACAGGCTACGCAGGGAACTGTTCATCTGGGTATGCCGGAGGCGGTATCTGCACTGGCCTTTGGCAGCATTGGCATGATCATTACACCCGGGGGTATTGGGGCATACGCTTTCTTTATTGCCAAAGTGCTGGAGAAAAATCATGTTCCCTTCGAGATCGGTTTTGCCAATGGCACCCTGCAATGGTTTGCCCAATTTATTATTGTGGTGGCAGTTGGTTTTCTTTGCATGGGACTGCTACCCTTTTATAACAAACAAAAGAATTAAACGGGTGATATGAAGGCAATCAGCGCGATAGAAAAAAAAATATTTACCCTGCCGCAAATGCTGGCACAAATAGCGGCCTGGCGGGTAATGGATAAAACCATTGCTTTTACCAATGGCTGTTTTGATATTTTACATGAAGGTCATATCTATTCTTTATCACAGGCTGCCAAAGAAGCAGACTTTTTAATTGTTGGGGTGAACAGCGATAAAAGTACCCAAAAGTTAAAGGGCCCGGAGAGACCGGTAAACCATGAATACAGCCGGGCCCTGTTATTAGCCAGTCTTGTGATAGTGGATGCCGTAGTGATATTTGAGGAAGACACTCCCCTGGAACTGATTACCGCTATAGAACCTGATGTGTTGGTTAAAGGAGGTGATTATACCATTGAACAAATCGCGGGTGCAAAAGAAGTAATGGCCCTCGGTGGCCGTGTAGTGATTAATCCCATTGTAGAAGGATTTTCGACAACCGGAATCATTCAGCGGATAAAAATTTCCTATTCCTGAAGTTTTGAAAATCTTTTTTTTACCAAATTCCGATAAACTTTTTACCATTTTCGCCGATGCCTAAAAAATTACTCATACAAAGAGATATCAGTTGGTTGAGCTTTAATGCAAGGGTATTACAGGAGGCCAATGATCCAACGGTTCCTTTGAAAGAACGGATACGTTTTCTGGGAATCTTCTCGAATAATTCTGATGAGTTTTTTCGGGTTAGGGTGGCCACTTTAAAACGCATGCTTGAATTTGCCGAAAAGCGCAAAAAGCTGAATATGCACATGGAAGAGGCGCCGCAAACCATTCTCGACCAGATTCAAACCATTGTACTGCAGCAGCAAAATGAATTTAACCGTATTTGGACGGGTATTTTGAAAGAGTTAAAAAAAGAGAATATTCAGTTGGTAGATGAGAAACACCTGACAAAAGAGCAGCAGTTGTTTGTGAAAAAATATTTTGATGAAGAAGTTCGCTCCAATATCATTCCCTTAATGATTGAAAGCTTACCCCAACTACCCTACCTGCGCGACAAAAGCATTTATCTGGGTGTGGTGATGCGAAAGAAAAAATTGGCCTGTCAGCAGAAATATTCCTTGATTGAAGTGCCCGCAAAAGCGGTGGGCAGATTTATCCTACTTCCTTCCAGACCACATGAAAAACAGATCATACTACTGGAAGATGTGATACGATTTAACCTGCCACATATCTTCTCTTACTTCGAATACGATCAATTTGATTCACACCTTTTTAAGGTAACCAAAGATGCCGAACTGGATATTGATGATGATGTAAGTACCACTTTTGTAGAGAAAATAGAAAAAGGCCTGAAGAACCGGCGTAAAGGCAAACCGGTCCGTTTTGTATATGATAAAGAAATGGATGCGGGCCTGCTGGAATACCTTATCAGGAGATTGAGCCTGAACCGGAAAAGTAATATCATACCGGGAGGCCGTATTCATAATTTCAGGCATTTCATGGACTTCCCTGATGTATTCAATGCCAAAAGTACCCGGCGCGCAGCCTTTACGCATGCCGCCTTACAAACCTCTATGCGGGTAACGGATGTGATTGTAAAGAAAGATGTGATGCTGCATTTTCCTTATCACTCTTTCAATGCGGTGATTGATCTGTTACGTGAAGCCGCGATGGATCCTGATGTTACCTCTATCAAAATAACGGCCTATCGGCTCGCTTCCAATTCAAAAGTGATCAATGCACTGATCAATGCAGCCAGAAATGGAAAAGTAGTGGTAGTGATGCTGGAATTAAAAGCAAGGTTTGACGAAGAAGCCAACCTGGAATGGAAGAAGATACTGGAAGAAGAAGGAGCAACTGTATTACTGGGTGTCCCTAAAATGAAGATACATGCCAAACTGTGTATCATTAAAAAACGGCAGGGTAATAAAACCATACAATATGGTTTTGTAAGCACCGGTAACCTGAATGAAAAAACGGCCACCATTTATGGAGACCATTGCCTGCTGACAAGTAACCGGAATGTTATGGCCGATATCAACCGTATTTTTCACTACCTGGGCAACTGGAAAACAGGGATCAGGCATTTACATTTATGCAAAACACTGCTGGTATGCCCGCTCAATATGCGACGTGTATTCATTGCCATGATAGATCGTGAGATCAGGCATGCCAAAGCGGGTAAAAAGGCAGGCATTATACTAAAAGTAAATTCGATAAGTGATGCATTACTTATTCATAAGCTGAATGACGCCGCCAGGGCAGGTGTTGAGATCAGAATGATTGTAAGAGGCATTTTCTGTGCAATGACATATCCTAAAAAAACAAAAGACACGGTTTCTGCCATCAGCATAGTTGACGAGTATCTGGAACATGCCCGTGTAATTATCTTCCATAACCTGGGCAAGGAAAAAATATATATCTCCAGCGCCGACTGGATGGTAAGGAACCTGGACCACCGGGTGGAAGCGGCAGTACCGATTACTGATCCCGCTATCTGCACCGAATTGAAGGATATTATCCACATTCAATTAAGAGATAATGTAAAGGCAAGGATACTAAACAATGAGTTAACCAACATCTATGTACCTTCCGCAGGAAAAAAACGGATTCGGTCGCAGATTGAAACGTATCATTACCTGTACAAGAAAAACATAGTGCATAGTGAGGTTAGCCGCCATTGATATCGGGAGTAATGCAGCAAGATTATTAATTGCCGAAGTATCACAGGATACAGAAGGTAAAACGAGGTTCAACAAACTGAATCTGGTGAGGGTGCCCCTGCGGCTTGGATTTGATGTATTTGAGAAAGGCGAGATATCTAAAGAGAAAAGAGGCATGGTATTACAAACCATGAAAGCCTATGGCCACCTGCTCAATGCCTATGGCGTAAAAAATGTGATTGCCTGTGCCACCAGCGCCATGCGTGACGCGAGCAACAGCGGTGACCTGATCCGTAAAATAAAACTGGAAACCGGACTTGACATAGAGGTCATCAGCGGCGACCGGGAAGCATCCATCATTTACGAGAATCATGTGGCCGAAAATATGGACACGGACCATAGCTATATGTATATTGATGTGGGTGGTGGTAGTACAGAACTAACTTTTTTTGCGGATAATAAACTTGTATTCAAGCAATCTTTTAATATAGGCACTATCCGTTTATTAAAAGACATGGTGGACGACGGCAAATGGAACGAGATGAAGGATGCTATCAAAAACAGAACCAAAGGTTTTAAGAAAATAGTGGCAATCGGTACAGGGGGAAATATCAATAAAGTATTTTCACTGAGTAAAAAAAAGGATGGCAAATCTTTAAGCCTGGATCTGTTAAAAGACTATTATAAAGAGATATCCGGTTTTTCACTGGAAGACCGTATCAATATTTATAAACTGCGCGAAGACAGGGCAGATGTAATTGTACCCGCCCTGCAGATTTATATCAATGTGATGCGCTGGGCAGATACAGATGAGATCTATGTTCCCAAGATTGGTTTGGCAGATGGGCTGGTGCAACACCTGTATTACGAATTGTTAGCGAAGAACAGTGTCACTGGCTGATTTATCTTTTCACCGATAATCAGGCTATATTCACCCATAATCTTTTTCGGGATTACTTTGCAGGAATAGATTTGACGGAAACTGGCCCGGATGGCGGCCATCAATACCCCAGACTTTGCTATACAGGAAAAATAAAAATATTGTCACTTTCATTGCCCATATAGCGGCATGGATCTGTTTTTTTACACTACCCTACCTGGTATTTTTTCCACGACTTCGCGACTTCAGCATGAGTAATCACCAGTTGGCTTCTATCATTTGTAACAATGTGTTCCTGGTTGTTTTCTATTACCTGAATACACTGGTGCTGATACCCCGTTTTTTAGCAAAAGAAAAATGGTTTTTGTATATTTTATCAATCATAGCCTGCTTGTTTTTCTTTTTATATATTCCAAAAGAAATTGCCAAACTCATTGCTGAACCGGAAGGATACAATCCGCAAAACAGGGAATTCATCCGTAACCCAAATTATAAGGGCAAGCCACATTACCAGGGAATGGGTATGCGCGGTAGCCGGCGACCCGTGGCCGACCCGTATAATACCGTTTTATTCCTGCTTATTTTTACTGTAGGCACCTGTGTATCGGTAATTCAACGCTGGCTACGCACAGAGCAGACAAGGAAAGAAACAGAAAACGAAAAACTAAATACTGAACTATCTTTTCTGAAATCACAGGTTAATCCGCATTTCTTTTTTAACACCCTGAATAATATTTATTCACTTGCAGTAGTACGGAGCGAGAAAACCGCCCCGGCAGTGATGAAGTTATCCGCTATTATGCGTTACATACTTACTGAAACACAACGCGACCTGGTACCGCTGAGTAATGAAGTAGATTTCATTAACAATTTTATTGATTTACAAAAAGTACGGTTAACTGAAAAAGTGATCCTGAATTTTTCGACCGGGGGAAGCGTTGATAATTTACTGGTGGCGCCTCTCCTGTTTATCCCTTTTGTAGAAAATGCATTCAAATACGGTGTCAGCACAAAAGAATCTTCCAATATTAACATTGAAATAAAAACAAGGGGGAATACTATCTGCTTTACGGCTGTAAACTACATTGTACCTACCGAAAATAACCTGATGGAAAATACAGGCATCGGTATTAATAATGTGAAGCGCAGACTGGAACTCATGTATCCGGGTAAGCATAGTTTGACCACTTCACAGAAAGACAATTATTATACTGTTCAACTGGAGATAGAAACCTGATGATACACTGCATAGCAATAGACGACGAGCCACTGGCACTGCAATTGATAAGTGAATATTGCAGTAAAATATCTTTTCTGAAACTGGAAAAAATATTCACCAATACGGATGAAGCAAATGCTTACCTGCAAAACAATACAGTGGACCTGCTTTTCCTGGATATTCAAATGCCCGATATCAATGGTATGCAATTCTATAAGAACCTGAGTAAAAAACCACCCGTCATCTTTACCACGGCTTATAAAGATTTTGCAGCAGAAGGTTTTAATGTGGATGCAGTAGATTATTTGTTAAAACCATTCGAATACGACCGGTTTCTCAAAGCCTGTTATAAGGCCAATGAATACCTTGATTTCCTGAGCTCTCAGGAACTGCAGTTAAACTCAATATTTGTAAAGGTGAATTATGAGATCATGAAGATCAACCTCAAAGACATTGAGTTAATAGAAGCGCTGGACGATTACATCAAAATATACATCAAACCTAATCCTGTACTAACTTTAATGACCCTCAAAAGCATACAGGAAAAATTACCCGCCCGCGATTTTGCGCGGGTTCATCGTTCCTTCATAGTTCCACTTGGCCTAATTGAGAAATTCAGCAAAACCAAACTCTGTATCTCAGGCAAAGAGATACCTATTGGAAGCAGTTACAGCGGGGTGTATGACCAACTGCTGGCAATTTCGAAAACAAAGTGATTGGCCTTTGGAATATCGAATCAACTACCTTTGCCAACTAAATAACAATGCATGGAATTCCTTAAACAACTGGGCATAGATGCTAAAAATACCGGTGTGTCAACCGGTACGCAATGGATAAACAGTAACGGCATCATCATCAACTCATTTTCCCCCGTTGATGGCAATCAAATAGGAACCGTTTCATCAGCAGATAAAAACTCATACGAATCAGTGATCACGAAAGCACAGGAAGCCTTTGCAGTATGGCGTACCTGGCCCGCACCTAAACGCGGGGAAATAGTGAGACAACTGGGCGATGCGTTAAGGGCCAATAAAGAGCCTCTGGGTAAACTGGTGAGTTATGAGATGGGCAAGAGCCTGCAGGAAGGATATGGTGAAGTACAGGAGATGATTGATATCTGCGATTTTGCCGTGGGCCTCTCCCGTCAGTTATACGGACTAACCATGCACAGCGAAAGGCCATCTCACCGTATGTATGAACAATGGCATCCGTTGGGTATTACAGGCATCATATCGGCATTCAATTTTCCGGTGGCAGTATGGGCGTGGAACAGTGCATTGGCCTGGATATGCGGCAATGTGACCATCTGGAAGCCCAGCGATAAAACGCCTTTATGCGGTATCGCGGTTCAAAAAATTGTAGCAGGGGTATTTGAAAAAAATAAGGTACCGGAAGGTGTGAACAGTTTGGTACAGGGGGGCAGAGAAGTAGGTGAATGGCTGAGTAATGATACAAGGATACCACTGGTATCTGCCACCGGCTCAACAAGAATGGGGAAAGCATTGAGTGCGGCAGTTGCGGCAAGATTGGGTAAAAGCATTCTGGAACTGGGAGGTAACAATGCCATCATTATATCTAAAGATGCCGATCTGGATATGGCCCTCATTGGTTCTGTATTTGGCGCGGTAGGTACAGCAGGCCAACGTTGTACCACCACACGCAGACTGATTATACAGGAATCTGTTTACGAAAATTTTAAACAGAAATTAATAAAAGCCTATGGGCAGCTTCGGATTGGCGATCCGCTGGATACACATAATCATGTAGGGCCATTGATTGATACAGATGCTGTAAAAATGTATCTCCATTCCATTGAACAATGTAAACAGCAGGGTGGCAACTTCATTATTGAAGGCGGTGTACTCACGGGCAGGGGTTATGAAAGCGGCTGTTATGTAAAACCCTGCATTGCCGAAGCAAAAAATGAAATGGCTATAGTACAACACGAAACCTTTGCACCCATTTTATATTTACTGAAATACAAAACCCTGGAAGATGCCATTGCTATACAGAATGGCGTACCGCAAGGGCTTTCCTCAGCAATCATGACCGTAAACATGCGGGAAGCTGAACTGTTTCTATCCCAGGCCGGCAGTGATTGTGGTATCGCCAATGTGAATATAGGCACCAGCGGTGCAGAAATTGGCGGAGCCTTTGGTGGCGAAAAAGAAACCGGTGGCGGCCGCGAATCTGGCAGCGATGCCTGGAAAGCCTATATGCGCAGGCAAACCAATACCATTAACTGGAGTGATAAACTACCCCTGGCACAAGGGATTGTATTTGATTTGTAGGAAGGGATAATACATGATTGGTGAAAAGAAAGCGAAGTTTACTTACCAATAATCAATACACTAATCGTGGAAAATTATCACCAGCTCAGTACAGAAGCAACTTTATCGGTACTTAAAAGTTCAGTCTCAGGTTTGAACAGCGAAGTTGTGCCTGCGCTGCAAAAGCAATTCGGGGAGAATTCCTTACCTGAAGGCAAACAGAAAAGCAGGTTATCAATTTTACTATCTCAGTTTACTGATGTTATGATCATTATCCTGATGTTAGCTGTAGTGATTTCATTTGTTGTTGGGGAACATACTGATGCGTATGTAATACTGGCCATTATTATTGGCAATGCATGGATGGGCTATTCGCAGGAGTATGCGGCAGAAAAATCGATCAGGATGCTGCAGCGGATGACGGCACAATATGCCATGGTACAACGCAATAATCTACCGTCTAAAATAGATGCCTCACAGCTTGTTCCCGGTGATATCATATTATTACATGCGGGCGATATTGTTCCGGCCGATGCCAGGCTATTGGAAGTACATTCTTTTAAAACAGAGGAAGCATCCCTCACCGGCGAAAGCGTATCTGTAGAAAAAACGACTGATGTAATTGATGAACAGCATCTGGTTCCGGGCGATCGGCATAATATGATCTTCAAAGGAACCATCGTAAGCAATGGTTCCGCAAAAGCCGTAGTAACCTGTACCGGCCTGAAAACAGAGATAGGAAAAATTGCAGGCCTGCTTGAAATGGCATCGCAAAAAACACCCCTGCAAAAACGGTTAACGGTATTCAGCAGGCAACTGGCTGTTATTGTAACCCTGATTTGTCTGATCATATTTGGAACCGGTCTCTGGCAGGGGGTACCACCATTCCGGATGTTTTTAACAGCCCTGTCCCTGGCTGTGGCTGCACTTCCCGAAGCATTGCCTGCCGTGATAACCATCGCATTGGCACAGGGCGCCCGCAGAATGGTAAAACAACAGGCCCTGATACGTAAGTTGCCTGCCGTGGAAACACTGGGTTCTGTTACCTATATCTGCAGCGATAAAACGGGAACACTTACACAGAACATCATGACAGTTGAAAAGCTGCAGGCTGTATCCGGGAAGGATGACTTATTACACAGTGCCATGATGTTAAATAATGAAGTGAGGTTTTCAGGGAATGTATTACTGGGAGATTCAACAGAAACTGCCTTAATAAAATATGTGCTGGCATTGGGCCATACAAAAGAGGCGGCGGATAAAAAATTTCCATTACTGGCTAAACTTCCTTTCGATTCTGACAGAATGCGAATGAGCACGCTGCACCAAAACGAAAACAAATGGATATTATTTGTGAAAGGGGCGCCGGTTAAAATGGTAGAAGTATTGTCGGAAAAATACAAAGAACAAACTCAGGGTTGGCTGGATACGAACAGAGAGTGGGCATCTGCTGGTTTAAGGGTTTTATTTTTTGCCTTTAAAATATTGGACAAAAAACCGATTGATTTAAAAATTGAAATAGAAAACGATCTTGACTTTCTTGGCATGACAGCCATGATAGATCCTCCAAGGGAAGAAGTCATAGAAGCCATCAGACAATGTAAAACCGCAGGCATCAAAACTGTAATGATAACCGGCGACCAATTGCTCACAGCAACTGCTATTGCGGAACGTTTGGGCATGATTGAAGCGGGATCCAAAGAAATAAAAACAGGAACTGACTTTAACAAACTGACCAAAGAAAATATCAATGATGAAATAAAAAATACCATTGTCTATGCGAGGGTATCTCCGGAGCAAAAATTAACAATTGTAAAAACCTTACAAAGCAATGGAGAAATTGTGGCCATGTCGGGAGATGGCGTTAATGATGCCCCCTCGCTTAAACAGGCTGATATTGGCGTGGCTATGGGTATTGCAGGTACAGACGTTTCAAAAGAATCGGCTGATATGATTTTGCTTGATGACAATTTTGCCACCATTGTAAAAGCTGTGAAGGAAGGAAGAAGAATTTATGAGAATATCAGAAAATTTATCCTGTATGTACTATCCTGCAACCTGGCAGAAATTGCTACTATCTTTCTGGCGCCACTATTTGGTTTTTCAATTCCCCTCCTTCCTATCCATATTCTTTGGATTAACCTGGTAACAGACGGATTACCCGGTTTGGCACTGGTGGCAGAACCTGCAGAGAAGGATGTCATGAACCGCTTACCACGGCCCCCAAAAGAAAATTTATTCGCCGGGGGAATATTCCACAGGATTCTCATATCGGGTGCACTCATGACTGCTGCCAGTCTTTTTATACAGTGGTGGGCAATTAATGAAAGATTCACTATTCAGATGCAGCAAACAATGGTATTTACTACACTTTGCTTTGTACAATTGGGCAACGCACTCTCAGTAAGATCAGTGTATCATTCGCCGATTTCTACTCAGATTTTTTCGAACAGGTCAATCTGGCTAGCCATCATCCTTACAGTCATTCTACAAATGCTGCTAGTATATTTACCTATAGCACATCCTGTTTTCAAAACTATTTCGTTAAGCTGGCATGCAATGAAAATCATTATTATCGTTACACTTATTTGTGTGTTTTGTATCGATTTGCTGAAGATCCCTTTTAAAAGAAAGTATTTGAAGAAATAAAAATCAAACAGCCTGTTTTTTATTGCTGTTTAATGAAAGAGACAGTGAAATCATCCAGATCATAGCGTGCGCCTATTAGTTTTAATTCCCTTTTTTCCAGTTTCTCATGAATGATGTTTGACTGTGTTTTCAACTGCTTAATGCCATGCTGCACATTGGCAATAACACATTCATCAAGGCGATTTTTGTCTGATGCTGGGATGGCTTTAATTTCAGATTCGCCTTTCAGGCTGTCAATGATATCCTTAATATGCCCGGGAGCCTCCTCCCCTTCAACAAAAGCCTTAATGGCTCCACAGTTTTCATGGCCCATCACCACAATCAGTTTTACACCCAAATGTTCCACCGCATATTCGATACTGCCCAATTCCAATGAACCTATCATATTCCCCGCGGTACGGATCACAAATAAATCTCCTATGCCCTGGTCAAAAATCAATTCCGGCGAAACACGACTGTCGGAGCAGCATACCACCACTGCAAAGGGGTGCTGACTTTTAGAAGCCTCTTTTAAATGCTGCAGATCCTCATCAGGATGAACTGGTTTCAAATGATAAAAGTGTTCATTTCCACCTACCAGTTTTTCGTAGGGTGATTCATTCCCGGCTTTTATTATTGATGCCTTTTTTGAATCCGGATGGCAGGCTACCAAACCAAACAGGATGACTGAGAGAAAAAAGGAATGAGAGAATGAGAGCATGAATGAATAAGGGCGTTTCATGTATAGTATAAGTGTTTATTTATAATCAGCTATTTTAATCAGTTTGTTTATATCCGGTACCATTATTTTCCGGCCTTTTGTTTCTAAAATTTTATCTTCTTTAAATTCTGTAAGTAATCTTACCACATTTTCTCTTGCTGTACCAACAAGACCGGCTAAATCATCCCTGGGATGGCCCAATACCTACGGACAGTAAAATCTCTTACACTATAGATACATCTAAAGGCTATAATATACGATATGGCTTGAATTATTTACAGAAAATGTACAATAACCGCAGCAAAGTAGAAAAAAAAGTAATCAAAATAATAATTGGATGATATGCATAACTTTATATGAGTAAAATATGTCATTGAATTATAAACAATTAATATATTAAATATTCATGTCTGACTACTTGTTACTTTCTTTGATTTTACTATTACCCATGGCTGGAATGATTTCAATTCCTTTCCTGCCGCATTCAATCAGGGCAAAAGCTAATTTTGTTTTTGTACTATTAATTGCAGTTATCACATCCATTCCTGCTGTTAAAGCATTAACAGGAAATGCCGTTGATATTGTAATTAGCAAAACACTTGTCTTTGAAAACATCTCACTTCATATAGACAGCCTGTCATCCTGGTTCATACTCATCATAAATGTAACCTGTATTAACGGAGCTCTTTATGGTATAGGGTATATGAAACAATATGATCAGCAAAGGGCTAATCTTTCTATGCACTGGATATTATTTTTACTTTTTCAATCTTCGATGTTATGGGTTTGCATGGCACAAAATGGGTTAGCTTTTCTGATTGTATGGGAATTGATGTCTATTTCCTCATTTCTGCTTGTCATCTTTGAGCATCAGAATAAAGCGACACTTAAGGCAGGAATAAATTATCTCATTCAAATGCACATAGGGGTACTTTGTCTTGCTGCCGCGTTCATCTGGGTCTATTTGTTTGAAGGTTCATTTGAGTTTTCGGCCATTGAAAAATTCTTTTCTTTTAATTCAAACCTTTGGCTATTTTTTTTATTTTTTGCCGGGTTTGGCATTAAAGCCGGATTTGTTCCTTTACATTCCTGGCTGCCCCAGGCACATCCGGCAGCACCCTCACATATTTCGGGGGTGATGTCTGGCGTCATTGTTAAGCTGGGCATCTATGGAATATTACGGATAATTTTTTTACTAAAACAGGATTACACAGTTATTGGTGAAATTATTATCATCCTTTCAGTACTTACGGGTCTGTATGGTATCATGAATGCAGCGGTTCACCGGGATTTTAAAAAAATGCTGGCTTATTGTACCATAGAAAATATCGGGATC
>CAYHTC010000010.1:0-19022 GCA_964359445.1 uncultured Sediminibacterium sp.
TTTCAGGGTTATTCGCCAGAGTCTTTCATCGGTTGAGTGTTCCATAGGAAACGATTTGGACTTTCAAATTAAGCAAATAACCACAAATAAAAAAGCCAACGGTAATTACCATCGGCGCTTATCGATTAATATTAACATCTCAGCGGGTAAAATAGTATTCCCCAACCGGAATCTTAAATACACGGCTTTGCTGAAATCCGGCAAAAGCTTCAGATTCTTTGGGATGATTTTTGCCCCATACCATAAAAGCATCTTCGCCGCCTGTAGTCTTACTGAATAACCAATAATGATAGGCTTCAAAAAGGCCCTGACTGAGTAAATATTGGTGATGATCAAATAAGCGGTATGGATATGTTTTCTGTTTACCCTGAAGCCATTCAGGTATAAAACGGGTGCGGATACTGATAAAATAGTCAATGCCGGTTGCATTCTTGTTTTCTCCAACCAATTTCGCCAGTATCATAAGCATTGTATTTTCAAAAACAGAACTGGCTTTTACCTGTTGCAATACCGAAATGGCGGAGGGTGTAAAAAGGTTTTTATACACTTCAAATAAGCGGTTTTTTATCTCATCAGTTCGTGTAGAATAACTCTCGAGGTTTACAAATAATTCACCATATAATGCAGCGCGCAGCCAGTTGCTTTTTTGTACATAATACATAGCGGCATTATAATAATTGCTGCTGTATCCGGGATCAAGTTCAATACCTTTCTCCCATAAAACAATAGCTTTTTCGAGATCATTCTCCATGGCAAATAATTCTGCATACTCATTATAGATTACTCCGCTGTTCGGAAATTTATGTAAGGCAGCCGTGTACAATTTGCCACATTCTTTGTATGAGGCAATGGCCTTATATGACATACCCAGCACCTGAAAGGATTGCTGGTCGGCATTGGGTTTTTCTATCAGTTCTTTCCCTGCTTCAATGGCTTTGGCAAAATCTCTTTTCAGGTAACTGGCAAAAGAAAGATCACGAAGTAATTCAATATTATCGGGCTCCTGCTTTTTGGCGCGGTCCAACAGCAATACGGCACTATCATAATCACCCTTTTGTATGAGTATTCTGGCGGTTTCCATCAGTAGCTTCGCGGTTTGCTCCTGCGCCTGGCCGGCAGAGAATTCAAGGATAAAGCAAAAAAGGAGAAGAAAATATTTCATGTGGTTATTTCTATTGTATTTGGGCTATATGTAATTCGCCTGATAATCATCCCATTGGTGGTCACCGGATAATTATGGTTCATTTCATACAATAAATTAATCAGTGTGGGTTATGTAAACCCATATTGATCCTATACATAAATTAAATGCGTGAGCAAACCATCCCGCAGCTTTGGTTCAAACCAGGTGCTTTTCGGGGGCATTACATTGCCACTGTCTGCTATATCAAATAACTGCTCAATGGTTACAGGGTATAAACTAAAAGCTGCTGCCATATTTCCACTGTCTACTCTCTTTTCCAGTTCATCCAGGCCGCGTATACCTCCAATAAAATCGATGCGGGTATCTGTACGGGGATCTTTGATATCCAGTAATTTATCCAGCACATTATTTTGCAGAATAGTCACATCAAGCACACCAATAGGGTCTGTGGTGAATGTTCCCGGTTTGGCTGTAAGCTTATACCAGTTATGATCAAGGTATAAACCGAATGTATGCAAAGCTTCCGGGCGATAGGCATGCTGGCTGACGAGTTCAACAGAAAACAGTTTCCCCAGTTCCTTAATAAAATTCTTTGGTGTTAACCCATTCAGGTCTTTTACTGCACGGTTATAATCCATAATGAACAACTGGTTCGATGGGAACAAGGTTGTGAGAAAATAACCGGCACCTGCTGTTGCTGTT
The DNA here is from genome assembly GCA_964359445.1 of uncultured Sediminibacterium sp. GTDB lineage: Bacteria > Bacteroidota > Bacteroidia > Chitinophagales > Chitinophagaceae > Sediminibacterium. Next base: position 1,847 of record CAYHTC010000010.1, read on the forward strand.
TCGCCCAAAGCATTTCGCACTTTGGCAGCCGAAGCCGCACGGTGATGGCCATCGGCAATATAGGTGCATGGTATCTCTTTCTCAAACAGTTCTGTGATCTGGTCTGCCATGGTATCGTTATTCACAATCCAGACAGTATGCTGTATTCCATCATCGGCCGTAAAATCATAGACTGGCGATTTAGTCTCCTTCCACTGACTGATCAGGGCATCTATAGCCGGATGGTTGCGGTAAGCAAGGAAAACATTTCCGGTTTGTGCTCCGGAAATTTTTATATGATTGATCCTGTCCTGCTCTTTTTCAGGCCTTGTAAATTCATGCTTTTTAATAATACCATTTTCATAATCATCCACACTGCTTATACATACCAGGCCTGTTTGACTCCTGCCATTCATGATCAACTGGTAGATATAATAACATTCTTTCGATTCGCGAAAGAGGATATCCCTTTGCATGAAAGCGGCAAGATTTTCTTTGGCCTGTTCATATACGGCTGCATCATGTGTATCAACTGAATCAGGAAGATCAATCTCACTTTTAGTAATATGCAGGAATGAACTGTGGTTGCCCCGGGCTTCCTGTTTTGCTTCCGCACTGCTTAACACATCGTAAGGCCGGCTGGCCACCTGTTTTGCCAGTTGAGGCTGAGGGCGCAGGGCCCTGAAGGGTTTGATACTTGACATTACACAAATATCCGTAAATAATTATAAACCTGACATTATTTGGAAAAGCTTTCATGTATTAAAAGCTTTCTTTTCTATGGTACAATAACTAAAAATCAAATTTAAAACGGGCACGAATACCCCATGTTGCCACATATGGATTTTCCAGGTAGCTAACCCTTTTTACCATGTCTACCCGTATCACCTTAAAAATATTGGTAACACCCACACTTCCTTCAATATAAGGCTTTTTTTCAAGGGTGAATGTTGTAGTAGCTCCCTGAAAAACAGGATACCTGATTAAGGAAGGATCACTGGAAGGTTTGTTCTCTTCTCTAACCCCCCCATACAATAGCTTCATGGAAACAACCTCCCTTAATTTTAATTTTTTCAACAACGGAACCCTGTTAAAGAAAAGCCCGTTAAAGTAATGATCAATATTGAATGCGATAAAACGATCACTCACGAATTCCTGAAAATTCATCAGATTATATGAATTCAACTGGTAGGCATAGGTTTGATTGGCGCGGTGAATAGTCATTAACGGATAAGGTAGTTTCCCGAAAATATATCCTCCTTCCAACACAAGGTCGCTATAGCCCAGTTGCGATAGGAAAGCACGTTTCTCTATACGGCCACTGATATTCTGATAATTGTATTCGCTTTTTAAAATGCCTTTTACCCCCGCAATAAAGCGAAGCGTGATTATGGGATATTTATTTACGATAAGAATACGGTAAACTTTGCCCTGGTAAAATTTTTCATTAGGCGCCCAGCGCAGTTCACCGGAAAATTCAGAAGTGGTCAGTTGATTGATATTCACGTCCGCCCCATTTTCGGATTTGGTATACACAATAGACCCTGCCGGTTTCTGTTCCCAGTTCCTGAATCCGATTGTTGAGGTTAAATGATTGCCAAACTCATGAATATATTCCAGTTTAAGGTTAGTATTATATAGCCACTTATCATTCTGGCCTCTTTTAAAAGACAACAGAAAATTGTCTTCCGATACAAACTGCAGATCCTGCCCGGGAATTTTGGTGTCAAACTGGTAACTGGCCCTGATAAAATTCAGCGGGTATTGATAAATGGATTTATTATTGAGTGAATAGGTTGTACTTAAAAAATATTTCCATTGTTCATCTTTAAATCCATAAGCGCCATAGCCTTCGAAATAGATACGCTTGCTTAGTTTGGGAGTGGTTCTTCCACCTAACCGCAACTTGAAACCTTCTACCGGGTTAAAGCCGTAAAAGGCAGCGGCAGGGCCCAGGTCAAAAGCGCCAAATGAAGTATAGCCTGCCAACAGAAAAGTAAAGAATGCCATCGTTCTTCTGAATGAAGGCATCTTTTCAAGACTGTCAATATTGTTGTAAACCCTTTCTTCTGCATGTGTCAGGGTATCGTGCCTTCCCGCCCGCCAAAAACTTTCGGAATGAGCTTCTACCTTATCAGGCTTTACGAGCGCCGGCCCTTCATAGATACTATCCTGCAGAGGAATATTGATCTTAAAATTTTTGAACGATACGGTTCGCTCCCCAAAAAAGCCATTCCCTGAACTCTTGGTAACACCTGCATCCACCATAATATGGCTCCTGCTCAAATGATACCTTTTATCTTCACTTTTTTCAAAATCCAGATCCACATGCAGTTCACGAACAAAATTCAGGTTCACATTTTTACTTAGAAACATGTTTATCTTCTGAACGGAATAGTTTCCATCAAGGGTGATCCACATATTTCCCCTGAACAGCAGATCGTTTGTATTACGGGGTGTAAAATATAATTTAATCAGTTTTTGTCCGTTCTCATCAGTAGTGGTATCCCTGATGTAATACATGTAAAAGGTGGGGGCAAGGTCTGCAATAGGGCTAAGAAACTGGTAGGTGAATAAGGGGATATTGTTATCATAAATATCAACATCCATAATCAGCCGGTTCAGGTAATCACTCACACCCGCGTTATCTATGTACTCCCCAAAGTTTACACGCTTTGCTGCAATAACAACTGTTTTGGTTTTTTCCGGTTTTTTCCGAAAAAATTTGTTGGATATGGTTTCTTCAAGATACACAGGCAATAAAGATTTGCCTTCAACCTTTGTTGTATCTCGGTTCTCAAAAAGAAATTGATAGTTCTTCAGTAATTTCGAATTGGTAATCTTATCATTCAGATTACTTAATGATATCTCAAGCTTCTCATACTGTTCATACTGAACAAATTCATAGCGTTCTGTTCTGTTGATGGACTTGTTATCGATTACCCGCCTGATTAATTCAACCGCAGGGTTACTTTTATTGCGGTATTTCGCTTTTTTATTGGTAGTAACCGTAACATTATTAGTTACTTTGGGATCCGTTTCAAGGGCAACATCTATAGTTTGTGTAATACCGGTAGTAATCGGTTTTGCGATGGTTTTATAGCCAACATAGGTTATCAGTATCGTAGCAATTTTGCCGGAAGACCGTAGAGTATATCGCCCGAGGCTATCGGTAACCGTACCCCTGCCACCTTTAAAAACAACACTTACATATTGCAGCGGTTGTTGATTAACCATATCCGTAACTACACCCTGAACAACAGTTTGCGCAAAACTTTGTACCAAACCAACAAAAAAGAACAGCATCACTACCAATCCACCCCTTATTTTTTTACTTTTCATCATTTGACTCTTTAAACACAAATCTTTTTTGAAACACATAATTATACAATTCATGTATTACAAAACATTAAAATAAACGATTACCTGCAACAATAGATTGGTATATAAACCCGCCAATACATTACCAGGCGTTACAGGTATAAAGAGCAGGCTAATGCACATACCCGCTGCCTCATCAATCACTATCCTGCCGCTGTTGATGCCCCCCACCGTTTCTACCTTATTGGCAGACCCAATACCCGGAACAATCAATAAAGCGGTAACTGCCGGCATGATTAGCTGAAAATGCCCGTCTGCCTGCACCATCCGCCAAACCCCACAACATAAAAAGGCCGTAATGGTTCTGCCACCTTTACTATACCCGATACCCATACATGATGCTATGGTTTTGTGCAACCGGATCATAGGGTTTCTACGGGATACTGGTAATAATCCAATCCCAAATGTGTGATCAGATCCTCTCCCATCATATGCCTCGGGGTATTCTGCAACCTGATCAGTTGCCTGAAGATATCATGCTCGGGTCTTAATCCCTGAGCAGGTTGGATCTGTGGTTCCATTTTTTAAATTTATATCTCTGCAGTTATGTTAAAATAATTTCGCCGGATCAATTGACTTTTAGTCCCCGCATCATTATGCCCAGGATCGATTCTATTCTGGATTCAAATTTTGCGTATTTAGTGGTGGTAAAAATATCCCGCTCCAGACCACGTAAGGAACTTGCTATCACTGATGGCAAAATGTCAAGCTCTTTTTTGATATGCTTTGCAAATTCGCCATTAGCGATCCCAAACGATAATATCTCTTTTATCAATTGGGTTTCATGCGTATTGTATTCTGTATTCAGATGTTTTATACAACGCATGGTATCCTTTTGTTCACCAGTCACAATCTTATATAAGTTCGCCCTTTTTTGTACCGCCCTGATCTTGGTTAAAGTGAATGCTTTAAATTTTTCTTCCGCGCTGGTTGCTTTGCTTACAGCCTGTTTTACACAATCAAATACCTCGCCCATTTCCTTAAGTATGACAGCATCAAAAATCGCTTCCTTACTGCCGTAGTAATAATAAAGCGTACTTTTCCCTTTACCCATCGCTTTGGAAATATCTTCCATGGTGGTTTTCTTAACGCCATATTGCCGGAAAAGTTTTTGGGCCTCTTTCAGGATTTCTTCTTTGATAATATCATCTTTGGCAATTGTCATATTTTAGACCAAATTCGTATTTGAGTCCAAAATTAGAGGAAAAAAACCAAACACAACACACCGCTTATCAAATTAGCCGTTTTTAGAGGAGAACTGTTTCATGAGGTCACAAAAAGCCTGAACACTGGCCAATGGGAGGGCATTATACATACTAACCCGAACGCCACCTACTGTACGATATCCTTTCACCCCTATCATACCCTCTTTTTTACAGAGGTCGAGAAAGGGCGCTTCCAGCGCAGGGTTTTGAAGAAAGAAAATCGCGTTCATCTGGCTGCGGTCTTCCTTTATTACCGTTCCTGTAAACAAAGGAAGGCTATCTAATGTATCATATAAAAGAGCCGATTTAGCTGTATTTCTTTCTGCCATTTCGGCCAGTCCACCCTCTGCAATTATCCAACGAAGCGTAAGCATACTAACATACACGGCAAAAACAGGGGGTGTATTCATGAGAGAACCTGCATCAATATGCTTTTGGTAATTCATGATCGTTGGTATCTTCCGTTTTACTTTTCCTAAAATATCTTTCCTGATCACTACCAGATTTACACCCGCGGCGCCCATATTCTTCTGGGCCCCGGCATAGATCAGTGCAAACTTTTTAAAATCAGCAGGTCGGCTAAAAATATCACTACTCATATCAGCCACCAGTGGCACTGAAGTATGTGGATAATGATGCCATTGCGTACCCTCTACCGTATTATTACTGGTAATGTGCAGGTATTTGGCATTATCAGGAATATTGAACTCTTTTTGAATATAGGTATGCTTTTTGTCTGAGGTATCGGCAACCACCTGTACATTTCCAAACAGTACTGCTTCTTTGGATGCCTTGCTTCCCCAGATACCATTATCGCAATAAGCGGCTGTTTCATCCTCATCCAGCAGATTCATGGGAACCTGCATAAACTGAGTGGTGGCACCACCATGCAAAAACAACACTTCATAAGAATCATCCAGTTGCATCAATTGTTTTACTGATGTAATTGCCTCATTCAATACCTCCTGAAACCAGGCGGTACGGTGGCCTATCTCTAAGACAGACAACCCTGTATCATTAAAATTGATAATTGCCCCTGAGGCTTCCTCCAGAACTGATTGCGGAAGTATAGAAGGACCTGAATTAAAATTATGAAGTTTCATATTGCTTGCTTGAAAGGGCAAAGTAAATTGATTTGAACGATATAAAAATTCGGAGATTTTATGAACGGCTGTTTCGTGAATCGTGAGACGTCAGTCGTGAGTAAGATTAATACTATTTTTTAACCTATTCCTTTTCACAATTCAGAATTAAGCTCTCACGATTGACGTCTCACGACTCACGATTCCTCATTCATGCACATTTGTAACCCCACCAGACACTGCATACTTCATAGCATCGGATGCACTCACATTGGGTAGCGGTCTGACGCGTTCTCTGGGAACGATATAGGTAATGCCTGAAATGGCATAAGAATGAGGCACATACACTGTTACATGCTCCTGCATACCAAATTCATGCGCATTTTGCTGGGTAACGAAACCAATACGCCAGACATCAGGCGCATCAATGTTAACTAAAACAGGTTTATCAAATTTCTTTTTGTTACCTGCAAAAGCTTCCAGAAAATCTTTGACAGATGAATAGATGAATTTAATCCCGGGTGTCTTTTCAAGAACCGTATCCAGTATGGCCACCAGGCGGCCTACTATAAATAAAGAAGATATCCACCCTACAAACAGTACCAACGCTATCACCACTACAAAACCCAATCCGGGTATTTTAGTCAGGTTGCCGTCTTTGTCGTTCGGCAGAAAATCAGGAGCCAGTACATGCACAATATTGGGCAGGATATCATCAACAAAATTAAATAACCCCAATACTACCCAGATGGTAATACCGATAGGCGCCAATACAATCAGTCCCTGGAAAAAATATTGTAACAGTTTTTTCAGGTATGCTCTAAAAGTGAGTTTACGTTCAGCCTGGTTCATTCAATTGCTATTAGAGTGTAAAATAAATAAGAATTTAGTACCAATCAGCGCTATTTCGTACCGGATCGCCGGTGAAATTGCTAAAACTAACGGCGGTAAGCTTTTCAAATATTTCGCATTTATCCATAAAATAAACCGCTTAACACAAAATTAATTAAAAAAACTCATTGGAAACTTTGGTTACATTTTAAGTTTCCATAGTTTTAAGCTCCCGATTTAACGAATATGGAACCACAGGAAAGAATAGTGAACAAGGCACACGAACTGTTTATGCGCTACGGCATACGCAGTGTGAGCATGGACGAGGTTGCCAATCATCTTGGCATAAGCAAAAAAACCATTTACCAGTTCTATGCCGATAAAGATGCATTGGTAGAAGGTGTGATAGATATTGAAATCAAAGCAAACCAGTGCGAATGCACCCTGCACAAACAAAAAAGTGAAAATGCCATACAGGAAGTATTTATGGCGGTGGATATGATGCTCGAAGTAGTCAGTAAAATAAACCCAACAGTGCTGTTTGACCTGGAAAAATACCACCCAAAAGCATTCAAAAAACACAATGAATTCAAGAACAATTTCCTGTATACCATCATCAAAGAAAATCTTGATTGGGGTAAAGCAGAGGGTTTATACCGGGAAGAGTTGAAAACAGACATCCTGGCAAGATTCAGGCTGGCTTCTATATTCCTCGTTTTTAATCCGGAATTTTTCCCGCTGGGGAAACATAGTTTACCTGGCGTAATTACAGAAATAACAGACAACTTTTTAAATGGCCTTGTTTCTGCCAAAGGCCTGAAACTGATTCAAAAATACAAGCAACAAAGACTACAAACCATAAACGTATGAACCTAAGAGGACCCGAAAGATTGATATGGCTGCTATGCATAACCCTGTTGGCCGGCACAGTTACCGCACAAACCTCAACCAGGCATGCTTTCACCATTCAGCAGGTTGTAGCGTATGCCCGCAAAAATAATATGCAGGTAAAAAATGCATTATTGACTATTCAGAGTCAACAACAAACCAATAGAGAAATCACAGCTTCCGCACTACCTATCATAACAGGGAGTGTTGGCATGACAGATTATATCAAGATACCTACCTCTCTGTTACCCGGAGAAATATTTGGCCAACCTGCCGGAACTTATATACCGGTTCAGTTTGGCACCAAGTATAATTCTACCGCCAATATTCAATTACAGCAATCGTTATTCGACGGACAGGTATTCATTGCGCTTCGGGCGAGACCCACCACTATTCAGTTCCAGACCAAAAACCTGGAAGTAACGGAAGAAGCCATTAAAACCAATATCTATAAAATTTATTACCAACTGGTATTGAGTAAAACCCAGATGGACCTGTTAGATGCGAATATTGCCCGCTTGCAAAAACTAGATCATGATGCGAATGAATTGTACAGGAATGGATTCGCTGAAAAACTGGATCTTGATAAAATATCCGTACAGCTATCTAACCTGCAAACAGAAAAAATAAAAGCCCTCAACAACATTAGTATTGGTTATCTCGGTTTAAAAACATTGATTGGTATGCCTGTAAAAGACACATTGGTTTTGGTTGATAAAATCAGCGAGGACCAGGTAAGGGAAGATTTTTCCAATGATACCGCCTACCAGTATACAGACCGGAAAGATTTTCAATATGTGTCACTGGCAAAAAAATTAAATGAGTTCAATATCAAACGCTACCAGCTAAGTTATATCCCTATACTCTCGCTCACAGGCTCATACAGCAAGAACGCACAACGAAACAAATTTGATTTTATGGGTAAAGGAGACTGGTTCACCACATCATATGTTGGACTGAATCTGGCCATCCCCATCTTTGATGGCTTTGCCAGGAGTGCAAGAATTTCCAGATCAAGGATAGAACTGAAAATGACAGAGAATCAGTTGGAAAACCTGAAACTGTCTATTGATGGTGAGGTGGAACAGTCGAAGATCAATTTTAAATCTTCGTTAGCCACGATGACTTTTCAGAAAAAGAATATGCAATTGGCGGAAGCCGTTTACAATCAAACCAAAAAGAAGTTTGAAGCCGGAACAGGATCCAATACAGAGATCACCGCGGCGCAAACAGACCTGATTACCGCGCAAACCAATTACATCACCGCACTTTACAGCGCCATCATAGCAAAAATAGATTACCTGAAAGCAACCGGAAAATTATAATCATACCAAACACAAATATTAGAAAATGCAAAAGATACTAAACGTACTTTTTTTTACTGCCGCCATTACCATCGCCTCTTGTGGCACAAAAACAGAAAGCGGATCACTGGCAGCGAAAAAAGCAGAGATTGAACAACTGAAAAAAGACCAGATCGCCCTCAGCAACAAAATCAATTTGCTGGAAACAGAAGTAGCTGCGCTGGATACTTCAGTAGTCAAAAATGAAAATGCAAAACTGGTGGGTCTCTTAACCCTGTCAGCACAAAATTTCGTACACTATATTGACCTGCAGGGCAGAGTAGATGCAGAAAACATATCCTATATTTCGCCCAGGTTGGGCGGTGGCCAGGTAAGAGCCGTTTATCTTAAGAAAGGTGACTATGTAAAGAAAGGACAGCTACTTGTAAAACTGGATGATGCCATCGTTAAACAACAGATTGTTGCTTCCAAACAAAATTCCGAAACCATCAGAACACAATTAACTTTCGCGAAAGACGTATATAACCGGAGAAATAATTTATGGAAGCAGGGTATCGGTACAGAGATAGACCTGATCAACGCGAGAACAAATGTGGAAGCACTGGAAAAGCAAATCAGGGGCGCTGAAGAAAGTATCAAAACACAACAGGAACAACTAAGCGGTTCAAATATCTATAGTGATGTTGAGGGAATAGCTGAAGAAGTAAATGTAAGGGTCGGGGAACTCTTCACAGGTTTTATTGGAAACATGCCCCAGATCAAAATTGTAAACACCTCTAATTTGAAAGTGATTACAGAAGTGCCCGAAAACTATAGCGGAAAAGTAAAATCAGGTTCTGCAGTCATTGTTACATTACCTGATATTAATAAGACTTATAACACCAGTATATCTGTTTCAGGAAAAGTGATTGATCCGAATAACCGCTCATTTCATGTAGAAGCAAAACTTCCTCCAGACGCTTCACTCCGTCAAAACCAGATTGCAATGGTTAAAATACAGGATTACGCAGCCGTAAACACCATTGCCATCCCTGTTAATACGGTAGGTACCGATGAGAAAGGCAAATATGTTTTTATGGCGGCAACAGAAGGCTCCAAATTAGTGGCCAGAAAAAGACAAATCACTATCGGGGAACTATACAATCAATTGATTGAAGTGAAAAGCGGGTTAGCCGCGGGCGAACAATTAATTACAGAAGGTTTCCAGAATATTTATGATGGGCAGATTTTAAAAACAGATATCAAAAAATAAATCCATGCATCCATTTAGAGAAGGCATAGCCGAAAAATTCAAACAGTTTAAACCCACCAGTTGGGCTGTTGATAACCGGACGGCTATTTATATTATAACCATCCTCATATCACTGTATGGGTTTACGAAGTTCAATACCCTGCCCAGAGAACAGTTCCCGGATATTGTGGTACCAACCATCAGTGTAAGTACCGTGTATTTTGGCACTTCGCCAAAAGATATGGAGAATCTCGTTACGAGGCCCATTGAGAAACAACTGAAAGGCATCAGTGGAGCCAAAATAAAAAAAATACAATCTACCTCACAGCAGGATTTTTCACTGATCATTGTAGAGTTTGATACTGATGTGAAAACAGAAATAGCCAAACAAAAAGTAAAAGATGCGATAGACAAAGCGCAAACGGACCTGCCTACCGATCTTACCCAGCAACCCAATGTGAAGGAATTTGATTTCAGCGAAATGCCAATCATGTATGTTAACGTGAGTGGTGAATTCGATGGTATGACATTGAAGAAGTTTGCAGATAAAATGCAGGACCATTTTGAGGAACTCACCGAAATAAGTCGCGCAGACATTGTTGGCGCCCCCGAAAGAGAGATACAGATTAATGTGGATCCTTTTAAAATGCAGGCAGCCAAACTTTCTTTTACAGATATTGCGAATGCCATCAACTATGAGAATAAGGATATCAGTGGCGGATTACTGGAAGTTGGTGAAATGAAAAGAACCATTCGCATAAAAGGACAGTTTGCAAGTGTACTTGATCTCCAAAACATTGTAGTAAAAAACTTGCAGGCCGCTCCTGTTTACCTGAAAGATATTGCCCGGATTATTGATACCGTTAAAGAAACCGAAAGCTACTCACGCCTCGATGGAAAAAATGTAGTGACACTGAACATCATAAAACGCAGTGGGGAAAACCTGATCAATGCGGCGGATAAGATTCACGCGATTGTGGCGGAAATGAAAGAGAAAAAGGAATTACCATCCAATTTAAAAATTGTCATCACCGGCGATCAGAGCATCAAAACCAAAACCTCCTTTAACGAACTGGTAAATACGATTGTTATCGGTTTCATCCTTGTATTACTGGTTTTAATGTTCTTCATGGGTGTAACCAATGCATTCTTTGTGGCATTAAGTGTGCCATTGAGCGTATTTGTGGCATTCCTTTTCCTTCCGTTGGGCGACTATATTGTTGGCACACATATCACACTGAATTTTATCGTATTATTTGCCCTGCTGTTTGGTTTGGGAATTATTGTAGACGATGCGATTGTGGTTATTGAAAATACTCACCGGATATATAATAACGGGAAAGTAAGAATTACCCGGGCCGCTAAAGTAGCAGCCGGTGAGGTATTTATTCCGGTATTGGCAGGAACCCTAACTACCCTGGCGCCCTTCTTCCCGCTTTTATTGTGGAAAGGAATTATCGGTAAGTTTATGATTTACCTGCCAACTATGTTAATCCTCACACTGGCAGCATCCCTGATCGTGGCATTTATCATCAACCCTGTTTTTGCCGTAAACTTTATGAAGCCGGACGGAAGGCAATTTGATAAACCGAAAAAAGCGATTTTCAAAAACTCATTATTCTGGGCAGTAATCTCTTTTGGTATATTATTTAATCTTGCCTCCTGGCATGGCTTCGGTAATTTTCTGCTGGTGCTTGCTGCATTGATGATACTTAACAGCTTTGTGCTGCGCGATATCATCCATTACTTTCAGGAACGTGTATTGCCGGGTTTAATGAACCGGTATGAAAAACTTCTCCATTGGGTATTAGTTGGCGCAAGGCCCCCCAGGCTGTTACTATGGTTATTTCTTTTATTCCCGATATCATTAGTATTGCTGGTATTGCGTAATAACCCAAAACCCTTCTTCCCCAGCGGCGACCCCAATTTTATATATGTTTACCTGAAAATGCCGATCGGTACTAAAACATTAACTACCGATTCTGTAACACATATACTTGAAGAGCGTGTACAAAAAATATTGTCCAAGGAGAAACCCGGCACAGATGGTTCCATTGTGGAAAGTATCATTACCAATGTTGCGGTGAGCGCCAATAATCCAAGAGATAATAACAGAAGTACCCAGAGTAACCTGGGCAGAATTCAGGTATCTTTTGTGGAATACGAAAAAAGGCATGGTAAACCAACTGCTCCCTACCTGCAAGAAATACGTGCACAGATGAAGGGCATTCCGGGCGCCAATATTGAAGTAGCGCAGGAAGATGCGGGGCCACCAACAGATCCACCGGTAAACATCGAGATAAGCGGTGATAATTTTGATGAGATATCGAAGGTCGCTTATGATCTTCAAAACCACCTTGATACCAACCGTATCAATGGAATTGACGGACTAAGACTGGATGTTGATCTGCAAAATCCTGAGATCACTATCAATATTGACCGCGAAAGGGCTTTGCGCGAAGGCATCAGTACGGCTCAGATAGGAATGGAAATTCGTTCGGCCGTATTTGGTAAAGAAGCGAGTAAATTAAAAGACGGTGAAGACGAGTATAAAATTCAGGTACGCTATAACCAGTTACAACGTAACAATATTAATGACCTGATGAATATACGCCTTACTTTTCGCGATATGTCTAATATGGGTATTAAACAGGTACCATTAAATGCAGTGGCTACTGTTGATTATACAAATACATCAGGTGGCGTAAAACGTAAAAATGTAAAACGTACCATTCAAATTCAATCTAATGTTACGGACCCTTCTTTAACAGGGCCGATCAATGCAGAACTGGCCAAGAAAATCGAAGAATTTAAAAGTAAAACAAAGATCCCTTCCGATGTTACCATCAAACAAACCGGCGAAAGTGAACAGCAGGCGGAAACCATGAGCTTTTTGGGAACTTCCCTTTTAATCGCATTATTACTGATTTTCCTGATCCTTGTTTTACAGTTTAATAGTTTAAGTAAACCCTTCATCGTATTAACGGAGATTTTCTTCTCTATTATTGGTGTATTAATAGGCTATGCAATTACCGGTATGTCAATGGCTACCATCATGGTTGGCGTAGGTATTATCGGATTAGTGGGTATCGTTATCAAGAACGGAATTTTATTAATCGAGTTCACTGATGAACTGCGTGGAAGAGGTTACAAAACAAGGGCCGCAGCTATTGAAGCCGGTAAGATACGTATCATACCTGTAATGCTTACCGCCCTGGCAACCATGTTAGGTTTATTACCGCTTGCCGTTGGATTTAATATAGATTTTGTTTCACTTTTCCGCCATTTCAATCCGCACATTTTCTTTGGCGGCGATAGTGTGGTATTCTGGGGACCGTTAAGCTGGACCATCATCTTCGGATTGATCTTCGCCTTCTTCTTAACATTGGTAATGGTACCAAGCATGTACCTGATCAGTGAAAGACTAAGAAGGCCCATGCAGCAATTCTATGGTACAAAATTCGTTGCCCTGCTGGGCTTTACCGGACCATTCTTCTTTATTACCGTTGGAATCATGTTCCTTGTTAGAAAGATACAAGGCAAAAAAGTGTGGATGGGCAAAATGAAAAATACAACCATATGATACAGAACCACGAATTAGACTTTCGCATTTTTGGAGAAGAAATGCAGTATGTGGAAGTAGAACTGGATTCCAATGAAACGGCCATCGAACTGTTAAAGATTGATACGGGATGTATCGTAGGCTTTACGTCAACCATTGATTATGATATCCAGTTTATTGGTGGTATCAAGAACTCCCTCTTTGGTGGTGAAGGATTATTTTTTGCTTCCCTTCGCGGTCCGGGTACTGTTTGGATACAAACCCTACCCATCAGCCGTTTGGCGGGCCGCATCTTACAATATGCCACTACCTCCAGAAAAGAGGAAGGCAGTGTATTGGGTGGATTGGGGAATTTATTGGATGGAGATGGCTGGAGATGAAAAAGCTTTTATCTTGTAGGCATTTATCGCCCTTAATCCCCCCCTTGCATTGAAACAGGTATTTGCCACCATTTTATTACTGCTCACTTTTACCACTATTCAGGCACAAAAGAAAAATGCTTCTTACCGGCTCCCTATCCATAAAACAAATACACCGGTACTGGTAAACGGAAGTACAGATGATGCAGCCTGGAAGCAGGCGGCACCAGCCACAAATTTTTTTATGGTATTACCCATGGATACCAGTTTTGCCAATGTGCCAACAGATGTGCGGATGAGCTATGATGATCAAAACCTATACATTGTTGCCATATGTTATAAAAAGATTCCGGGAGCCAATATGGTAGAGTCACTGCGACGTGATTTTAATTTTGGAAAGAATGATAATTTTATTTTTTTTATCGACCCATTCGACGACCAGACCAATGGCTTTACTTTCGGCGCCAACGCAGCAGGTGCCCAATGGGATGGCACTTTATATGAAGGCGGAAAAGCGGATCTGAACTGGGATAATAAATGGACCTCTGAAGTAAAAAATTATACAGACAGGTGGATTTTTGAAGCGGCTATCCCCTTCAAATCCATCCGCTATAAAAAAGGAATCAAAGAATGGGGAATCAATTTCAGCAGGAACGATCTGAAGACTACTGAAAAATCCAGTTGGGCACCTGTTCCGCGCCAGTTCCCCACTGCCTCTTTAGCCTACACCGGTGTATTGGTTTGGGATGAGCCACCACCCATTCAGGGCCCCAATATATCTGTTATCCCGTATGCATTAACCGGCCTGTCAAAAGACTATACTACCGGAAAAAATACCCAGTACAAAACAGATATGGGCATTGATGCCAAGATAGCCATCACATCATCCATGAACCTCGACCTCACGGTTCATCCTGATTTTTCGCAGGTAGAAGTAGATAAACAGGTAACAAATCTGGATCGTTTTGAATTATTTTTCCCTGAAAAAAGACAGTTCTTTCTGGAGAACAATGACTTATTTGGTAATTTTGGCAATACCAATATCCGGCCATTCTTTTCAAGACGGATAGGGTTGGGTGTTCCTATCCGGTATGGCGCCCGCCTCAGTGGCAAGCTGGATAAAAACTGGCGACTGGGCGCCATGCATATTCAAACCGAACAGGTAACTGAAACGGGGTTACCCGCACAAAATTTTGGCGTATTATCACTGCAAAGAAAAATTTTTAAACGGTCGAGTATTGGACTGATGTATATTGACAAGAACTCGCTTAACTATCAACCCGGGAGCGACCCTTCCAAACCTGTTTACAGTTTGTATAACCGGAACATGGGATTAGAATACAATCTTGCCTCCTCTAATAATGCATGGACGGGTAAAACATTTTTCTTAAAATCATTCAGCCCGGGAAAATCGGGCAATGATATCTCACACGCTGCTACGCTTTCTTATAACAGCAGAATATGGAATATCACCTGGCAGCATGAATATGTTGGAAAAAATTACACCGCAGAAGCGGGATATACGCCAAGACAGGGATATATCAAACTCAACCCGCTGGTTACCCGGAATTACTTTCCCAAAAGCGGGAATATTTTAAGTCACGGACCACAATTGGGTTCCACTATCTATTTTGACGAAAAAATGCGTAAGACAGATGACCAGTATAGTATATCTTATCTCGTTACTTTTCGAAACCGGATAACCATTACAGGATTGGCGCAGCATGATAATATTGAATTATTACAACCCTTCGACCCTACAAATACAGGCAAGGATTCTTTGGCAAAAGGAACCAGGCATTCGGTGAATACCCTTGGATTTGATCTGGTATCGCAGCCACAAAAATTATTTACTTACGCTACTTCCATCCGGTATGGCGGCTACTATGCAAACGGCAAACGCTTTTCATTTATTTCCGATATCGGTTACCGTTTCCAGCCCTATGTAAGTCTTGCACTCAGCAGTAGTTATAACCAACTGGATCTGCCAAAACCATGGGGCAATATTTCATTCTTTTTAATTGGTCCGAAAATTGATGTAACCATGACCAATAAATTATTCATCACCGCTTATATTCAGTATAACGAACAGCAGAAAAATGTAAATGTAAATGCCAGGTTGCAGTGGAGATATAAGCCCGCTTCAGACCTGTTCATCGTATATACAGACAATTATTATCCATCACCCTTTTCAATTAAAAACCGGGCATTGGTGCTGAAGTTTAATTATTGGTGGAGTTTATAAAAGATGTATCAATTTCCGGACAGCTTTTTCCAATGTATCTCCTTTTTTAGCAAAACAGAAGCGGAGTACTTTATTGTCTTCCCCGTTTTGATAAAAAGCAGAAACAGGTATAGTTGCAATACCATACTCTTTGGTTAACCGGATAGCAAGGTCTTTATCGGCCTCATCTGTAAAATGTCCGTAACTATAACATTCAAAATAACTACCGTGTGATGGGATACATTTAAATGGGGTGGCTGTCATCAGCTCCCTGAAATAATCCCTTTTCTGTTGCAGAAAAGTACCTAATGAAAGATAGGCATGTTCATTTTGAATATAGTCAGCGATGGCCACCTGTTTGGGTGAATCGCAGGAAAAGCAATTGAACTGGTGCACTTTCCGGAACTCCTTCATTAATTCGGGGGATGAAATACAATAACCCAGCTTCCATCCTGTACAATGGTACGTTTTACCAAAAGAGAAGCAAACAAAACTTCTGGCCAACAGATCAGGATATCGTAAAATGCTCAGGTGCGGGATGCCATCAAAAATCAGGTGCTCATATACTTCATCACTTAGTATGAGAATGTTTGTATCAGCCACTATTTTTTGCAATTCCTGAATATCATGCTCACGCAAAACAGCGCCAGTTGGATTATGCGGTGAGTTAATCATGATCATTCTTGTTCTGGCATTTATTTTTGCACGAACTTCATCCCAGGGAATAGAATAATCAGGATACCGTAATGAGATCAATACCGGTTTCGCGCCATTAATCACAATAGCAGGAATATAACTATCATAAGCGGGTTCAAATACAATCACCTCATCACCCGGTTGTAATACGGTGGTGAGGGCTGTGTATATAGCATAGGTACCTCCCGGCGTTAGGGTAATCTGTGTATCCGGGTTGATTGAGTTGCCGTATAATTTATTTACTTTTTCTGCTAATCTTTCCCGCAGTAAGGGCCAGCCATTCATGTGAACGTATTGGTTAAATCCTTTTTGCATGGCAGCATTCACCAATGACACAAGCTCTTCACTCATCATAAAATCAGGAAAGCCCTGACCGAGATTAACCGCATGCTGTTCCTGTGCAAGTTGGCTCATCACTGTGAAAATGGTAGTGC
>CAYHTC010000011.1:0-15017 GCA_964359445.1 uncultured Sediminibacterium sp.
ATTTATCATACCGCTCAAAACTGATCTCCCTCCCACGTAGCCAGTTATCATTGCTGCGGAAGAAAGTAGCTTTATGTTTTGAATCAAATTCGTACGATTTCAGAATTGCAAAATGCAATTCCTGAAAGTTTTGTGTATGCCTGATTACTATGTCTCTGTAAACCGAATCATCTTCCTCAAGATATATCCTGAATTTTAGTATAGCCATTCTGTTTAGTTTGGAGTTTGGAGTTTGGAAACTGGAGTGATTGTATTCATCCCATGATTCCCTTCGTTCTTAGATTTCAGCTTGCTGTTTTTATTTTTCAGTTCTAAAAGATTGCAAAATACAAATTATTCAATCGCCACCAAGTTCAGTTCAGCGGCTTTTTGGAGCATGAATGCATAGGCTGCTGCATAATTATTGGGGATTTCGCCATCCAGGATCGCCTCGCGGATGGCATCTTTGAGTATTCCTACCGGCTTACCGGGTGCGAGGCCGAATTTTTGCATGATCATTTCACCGGAAATAGGCGGTTGCCAGTTACGGATGCGGTCATTATCCTCTACCTCCTGCAAACGCTTCCTCACCATTTCAAAATTTTGCAGGTAACGTTTCACCTTATAAGCGTTTTTGCTGGTAATATCCGCTTCGCATAACATCATTAAATGATCAATATCCTCTCCTGCATCAAATAATAGCCTGCGTAATGCACTGTCTGTAATATTTTCTTTCGTAAGACTGATAGGCCGCAAATGTAAAAGAACCAATTTTTGTACCAGCTTCATTTTTTCATTCAGTGGCAGCTTCAGTCTGGTAAATATTTTCGGCACCATTCTCGCCCCTACCACTTCATGGCCATGAAAAGTCCAGCCATGGCCCTCCTCAAATTTTTTGGTAGTGGATTTGGCTATATCGTGCAGTAAAGCGGCCCAACGCAACCAGAGATCTTCCGTATTCGCAGAAAGATTATCCAATACCTGCAGGGTATGATAGAAATTATCCTTATGTCCTTTCCCATCCACATATTCAGTGCCATACAGGTCAACCATCTGTGGAAAAATAATATGCAATAACCCACTTTTAAACAATAGATCCCAGCCTACAGAAGGCTTTTTACATAGCATTATTTTATTCAGCTCATGTGTAATCCGTTCCTGGGAAACTATCCTGATCCGGTCCGCATTTTCACTAATGGCTGTAAAAGTTTCAGGCGCAATAGTGAATTCCAGTTGAGTCGCAAAACGAATGGCACGCATCATCCGCAGAGGATCATCACTAAAAGTTTGAAATGGAGCCAATGGCGTTTGAAGAATTCTTTGCTCAATATCTTTCAACCCATTGAACGGATCAACCAGTTCTCCAAAGTTTTCTTTGTTCAAACTAACAGCCAAAGCATTAATCGTGAAATCGCGCCGGTTCTGGTCATCTTCAATGGTACCAGGTTCCACATCGGGCTTGCGGCTATGGTGACGATAACTTTCTTTTCTTGCCCCTACAAATTCTATTTCAATATCCCCCAGCTTAATTTGTGCGGTGCCAAAATTTTTAAAAAAAGCTACTGCCGGCCTGGGTAAAAAATGATCAGCAACCTGATGAGCCAAAGCGATACCATCGCCCATGCAAACAATATCTGCATCCTTGGTTTCTCTGCCAATTATCTTATCACGCACAAAACCGCCAATGAGGTAACAGGGCACCTGCATATTTTGCGCAACGGCGCCAATCTTTCTGAAGATAAATAATTCCCTATCCGTACAATGTATTTGCATGCGCTGCAAATGTAAGGCTGTTTGTGCTTGTTTATTGAGGCAATACCGCCAATAATTGTTGGGTAGTAATCCATTTGGCACAATGAAAATGGGCCTGCGGACAGGCATTTTTCCCATGCAATCCACAGGGCCGGCAGCTAAGAGGCTGAAGAACCCCGATAGTATGACTGGTGTCTGACAGGGGGCCGAATCCAAAAGCGGGAATTGTGGAGCAATAGATTGCGGCTACGGATGCATTTACTGCCGAAGCAAAATGCATGGGGGCCGAATCATTCACGAAATTCATCACAGCCGAATGCATGAGCGCCGCCGACTCTAAAAAACTGAGTTTGCCGGCAAAGCTATGGATGGAAGGATGTTGTATCCCCAACAGAATATTGTTACACAAAGCAATATCACCCGCGGCACCCAACAGGTAAACAGAAATATTTTCAGGAACGCTGTTAATAAAATCTTTCCACTGTTCTGCAGGAAACATTTTCGTAAACCAAACAGATGCCGGGGCTATGCAAATAAATTTCCTGTTTGTCCAGGAGGATATTGCCTGAACATCCATATCTGAAAAATAAAGTCTGGGTCTTGCCGCTTTTTCATCTGTGAATGATCGAATTAACAGGTGATTTCTTTCTGTTTCATGGAGGCCATGATCTCCTGTATTTACTACATGCTTAATTACATCTGAAAATAAAAAACTAAACGGGTTCTTATCAAACCCAACCGTTCTTTTTGCCCCGGAAAAGCCTGTAAATAACCCGGTAGCAGCAAATCTTTGAACATTTACAACAAGATCATAACTGCTTTTTCTTACAGTTAACAGAAGTTTGCACAGATTTGAATACTTTGATTTTTTCTTATCCCATATCAATACCTTATGAAGAAAAGGGTGTTCTGCAAAAAGCGCCTCATTTCCCTTTCTTACCATAATGTCTATGGCAGCATCCGGATAATAAGCATGCAGTTTTTCAAGTATCCCGGTTGCCAGCACCACATCTCCAATAAAAGCTGTTTGAATAACCAGTAGTTTTTGCATCAATACAAAATTAACTAAGATCCGCAGAGTAAAGAGAAGGAATCCCCGGAAAAATAATTATTAATTTTAATTACCAATTATTAACTATCATTCATATTCCAGTTCATTGCTAAAAAATTCCCAATCAAACAAAATAAAACTGGAGGCTATTTTCTTAAGATGTGCCAGGGATAATTTTCGATTAGAATGCGAAGGTTTGATATTGTCGAACCGCATTGAAGGGCCATCTGTTCCCAAAGGGGATGATGAACGGCTAAAAGTATGTCTTTTGCTGGGGCGGGCACCCATGATAATCCTTGTCATAAAAGGTTTTTTGCCACCTTTAAGTTCCGACTAATTTTTGATAATTGCAAGTAGATTTTTTGCTATAAATGGGTAGCATAAGTACTAAAAACCCGAAACCTGGATTACTTAAAAGCTGCATTCAAAGAGATATTTACCGGAACAACCCATTTATCAAAAGCCTGCGCAATAGTCAGGCCCTGATTATACTGAGGGATCCGTCCTTTTCCCACTTGATAATGGAGGATGGTTTATGGTATTCGGTATCATCCTGCCGGTAATTAACTACATAATCTACCCCATCCACAATAACCGGTTCAATATCTTTAAAACATTTGGGTGAAGGGTACCCACTGATATTGGCTGAGGTACTCACTATAGGTTTACGGAACCTTTTGATCAGGTTTTTACAGAAAGATTCTTCACAGATGCGGATGGCTACTGAACCATCTTCAGCCAAAAGATTATCTGCCAGTTCCACAGCTCCTTCATAAATAACGGTTGTAGGCCTGTTTACGCCTTTGATATAGTCAAATATCTGCAGTCCGGGCTGGGTAACATACCGGAGAATATCCTTTTCATCCGCCACCAGTACAATCATGGCCTTTTGGTCGGACCTTTGTTTTAATTGATAAATCCTTTCTACCGCCTTTGCATTGGTGGCATCACACCCTATCCCCCAAACCGTATCTGTCGGGTATAAGATCAAACCACCCTGCTGCAGTTTTTCGAGACAGGATTCTATATCGTTATTGAATGGCAGCATACATACAATTAAAACGATCAGTTTAGGATAAAGTACAAATTGTGACAGAACAATTGCATTACAAAGTTCCGATAATCTTTTGATACTGTATGTTTGCAAAAAAAATATTCATGTCTTTACAAGTTCAAATACAGGAAACCTGGCAGAACAGGGAGTTATTAAAAGATACCCGGTATACAAACGCCGTAAAATCAGTTATAGAAGAAGTTGACAAAGGCCGCCTGCGGGTGGCCGCCCCTACTGATAACGGATGGGTAGTGAATGAATGGGTAAAACAGGCCATTCTGCTCTATTTTGGGGTACAGCAAATGCAAACCTGGACCTTGCCCCCCTTTGAATTTTATGATAAAATGTTACTGAAAAGCAATTACAAAGAACTTGGCGTACGGGCCGTGCCCCATGCCATTGCCAGGTATGGTGCCTATATAGCCAAAAATGTGGTTCTGATGCCCAGTTATGTAAATATTGGCGCCTTCGTAGATGAAGGTTCCATGGTGGATACCTGGGCCACTGTGGGTAGTTGTGCCCAGATTGGGAAAGGCGTACACCTGAGTGGCGGCGTTGGTGTTGGAGGCGTTTTAGAGCCACTGCAAGCCAGCCCTGTGATTATTGAAGATGGCTGCTTCATCGGTAGCCGTTGCATCGTTGTGGAAGGCGTTATTGTAGAAAAAGAAGCGGTACTTGGCGCCAATGTGGTACTTACGCAATCTACCAGGATCATTGACGTTAGCGGAAGCGAACCAATCGAATACAAAGGACGGGTGCCTGCCAGAAGCGTAGTAATACCCGGTAGTTATACCAAACACTTCAATGCCGGAGATTACCAGGTAAGCTGCGCGCTTATTATTGGCCAGCGAAAGGCAAGCACAGACCTTAAAACCAGCCTGAATAATGCTTTGAGAGAATTTAATGTAAGTGCGTAAATTAGTTATCTGACCACGGTTCATGGACAAAAAAATAACCCTTACCGGATTTTTCATAACTCTTACCGGAGCAATATTGTTTTCTACGAAAGCCATTTTTGTGAAACTGGCCTTTCAATCAACGCAGGTAGATGCGGTTACACTCCTAACCCTGCGCATGTTATTCGCTCTTCCCTTTTATCTTTTTGCGGCATGGATGGTTTCAAAAAAAGAGAACAAGGTTAGACTGACCAAAAAAGACGGGGTATATATTGTGGGCCTGGGCATATTGGGTTATTACCTGAGTAGTCTTTTTGATTTCATCGGATTACAATATGTTTCGGCCGGATTAGAAAGACTGATCCTGTTCCTCTACCCCACTTTTGCTGTATTGATCAATACTTTTTTCTTTCATTCAAAACTCAGCCGTATCCAGTTAATATCTTTGGTATTAACCTATCTTGGAATCGGAATCGCCTATTATGGGGAGTTACAGATAGATACGTCAAATCCAAAATTTTTCTTTGGCTCACTGATGATATTTCTATGTGCCATCACTTATTCATTTTACCTGGTAGGCACCGGCAGAATGGTTCAGAGAGTAGGTGTAACCAGATATACCGCCTATGCCATGCTTGCCGCAACTGCAGGCATTTTTATCAACTTTATACTAACGCATACTATTCAAACCATCCCATTCTCATTTACCCTTACCTGGTACGCGATTGCGCTGGCCCTGGTAGCCACCGTACTTCCTTCCTTTTTAATGAGCAATGGAATGAAGCGTATCGGCAGCAACAACGTATCCATTATTACCAGTATCGGCCCGATATCAACCATCATACAGGCCCATTTCTTTTTGGGAGAAAAAATCATTGCCGCACAGATATTGGGAACCACCCTTGTTATTGCAGGTGTGATACTGATAGGCTGGCACTCAAAATATACCGGCGGGAACTGATAACCGGTGACCGGTTATGATCATTGGCCTCAGACTACTCTTTATCCTCCGTCCTAAAACCGGCAATTGATCACTTCCCTGGTATTCGCGTATAAAAAGTGTTGATCATTTCTGTGACCAATGCCTTATAAATACTGAAACAGTAAGCGGGCAACCGGAAAAGCAATCGTTAATTTTGAAATACACTATTGCGTTCCATAATATTTTGAACAATAGAAGGAATGAGCATGAAATCCCGTGACTTATCTAAAAAATAATCGGCGCCCAGTCGCATACACTCATCACGGTACCCGGCAAATGTTGTATTCGTAAGCATAATCACGATAGGTTTTATCATCTGCTTCATACCTAAAGTCCGCAACATTTCTATCCCATTCATGCCGGGCATATTAATATCCAACACCATAATATCGGGTTGATATCCTTTTAAAAGATCTAATGCTTCTTCGGCACTTGTTACAGCTTCTGTTCTTTTTACTTGTTTCATTTCAGAAAACAAAGACTTCAAACGTTGAAGAATCATAACAGTATCATCTATAAGCAGAACACTCAATTCCTTCTGGCCCATGTATATTATATAATTTATAACACTCCGAAATTAAGCCTGGCTAAAAAAAAATCTTGTAGTCTTTAATACAAATAAATGTAGTTTTTAAACTACTTTATTGCTACACAAATGTTTACCTGTGTTATTTCTAAACCTGATTTTTCAAAAAGAATCCTGTTTTTAATAACTGAAAAAGCTCCATAGCGGGGGCTACAAAGCTTTTTCATTTCTTCCATATTGGTTTTTCCAGGAAAATAATATATTAAGGGGCCACAACAACCTTAGAATCAAAAACCGTTAAATTTTCTTAGGATAACTGTGTTAAAGGGATATTGACTTTAGGTATTGTGATAAAGAGGATGTAATGGTTTAAAACGCTACTTAAATATCACATGGCAAGGTAAGGCAGCCATCAACAATCAAAATATAGTAATCAATCAGTAATTTTGTAGTATTTTGTCTACATAATTGTAGATAATCAGCATTAAATAATGTTATTCAAAATGGCATACTTAACCAGATCAGCATTATTTTGCATACGCATTTTTTCCATAATACGGGAGCGGTAGGTACTGATCGTATTTACATTCAACGATAATATTTCACCAATAGCGGATATGCTTTTACCACTTACAATCATTTTAAATACCTCAAATTCTCTGTCGGATAACTGTTCATGAGGGGTTTGGGTGTTATTCTGTTCAATAGAACCTGCCAGCACCTCCGCTACTTCATTGGTAATATATTTTCTGCCGCCCAAAATCTGCTGTACTGCTTTTACCAGTTCATAAGGGGCGCTTTCTTTGGTTAGATACCCGGAAGCGCCCGCCTTTAAGGAACGAACGGCATATTGTTCCGGTGCGTGCATGCTCAACATGAGAACCGGAGTTTGAGGGGCATGTTCCTTGATCTGTTTTAGTACCTCAATGCCCGATAAACCGGGCATACTAATATCAGAGATGATAATATCCCATTTTTCATCAAGCGCCTTCTTCAAAAGATCCTCTGAATCAGCTACATCATGTATATCCGCATAAGGAAAAGATTCAACGAGTATTTTTCGCAGGCCTTCCCTTATTAAAGTGTGATCATCAGCTATCAGAATTCTCATTTCCTGTTTGTTTAAAACAAAATTTAAAGTATATTAAAAAAACAAATACCTGAACATAAAGTTACTATATATTACACATCTTAGTTTCAGAATTTATTACCAAATTCTGCCACCAAAAAGTTGCTCCCTTTTTCCACGGCCATGTTACTAACTGAAAAAAGGAGCGACTATTCACTCCTTTTCTTTAGATTCTTCAAAAAAAGTGGTTTCAACATAGGAACTTGGATGATAAAAGGATGATATTGGTCTGTTGTATACGGTTATTCAACTATCAATCTGAGGGCAAGTTAGTATTTAACGCTGATTCATAGGCAGTTGTAAACACCGATTTGCCTGCGTAAAAACACCGAATTTTTTAAAACCCAACTTAACCCATGCGGCCGGCCGGGGCCGGATTTTCCTATAATTTTGATTGACTGTCCATTTTTAGATACTTCTCGCCTATTTGTCCCGTTATAATTATTTTTCCTTCCTCCGGCTAACCATATCCCTTATCCTTGATGCACTTTCATAATCTTCTTTTGCTAGTAAATCATTCAATAATGACTCTAATTCTTCCAAAGAATATTCTGCAAGGGAGCCTTTTAAAAGGCCGGCTTTCTTAATCGTTTCCTGAAGGGCGGCTTCCGTCAAAACAAAATCATAAACATATACAGGACAATCAAAACGTATAGCCATGGCCAACGCATCACTTGCCCGGGCATCTATTTTTTTCTCTTCCTTTTCTTTTGTTGCCAATACCATCCAGGCATAAAACATACTATCAATAATATTATGAATAATAACTTCTTTTACTGTTGCACCCAATTCGGTAATACTGGTTTTGAAAATATCATGAGTTAGTGGACGAGGCAGTTGCATCCGTTCCAGGTGAATGGCAATTGACTGGGCTTCAGTTGCCCCGATAATAATAACCATCCTTCTTTTGGACACCTGCTCTTCCAGTACCAACGCAAAATTACCGGGAGAGGTTTCGCTGCCGCTAAGTGCCACTACCTGTACTTCTCTTTTTTCCATAAATGAAATTATAAAAGTATAAAACAACAGAGATCATCCACATTATCAAAAGGAGCTATTACCTGTCCATCGCTTATGAGTTTGTACAAACTGTTTCCTTCAATTTCTATTTCGTAACCCTTAGCCACCTTCACCAGCCTATCTGTAACTTCAAATATTTCAATTGAATAATACTGTAATGCGGCAATCACAAATTCCTTTTCAGACATTTTATTAAGCAATTAAATTTTGATAAACCACCCAAAAGCCATACCCTATACAAAGCATCCCCGATACTGTAATCAAAATCACCTGCAATATTTCTGAATACAGTAGTTTTTTTGAAAAGGGTAAACTGAATAAACCTGCCGCCAGCAACATACCCGCTACCGAGCCCATCCCAAAAACAAAGAGATACGTCAACCCCATTACAGGTTCTTCTATCCGCGCCATCACCATCAATATCAATGCGCCACTGCCTGCAAGACCATGAACCAACCCAACCCCATAGGCTAGCTTATGGGGATGCCGGTGTTTTTCCAGTTCTCCAACGTGGATATGTAAATGCCTATGTGCATCCCTGACACTATGCTGATGTGTATGGGAATGAAGTACTATTTTATTTTCTTTCAACAATTTTGATAAGCGGAAAAAGCCAAGCAAGACAAGCATTAAGCCAACCGAAGCTTCGAGGTAACGGAAGTAATGTTCTGCAATATTTATCCTGAATAACAGCAAAAGCATACCAACAAGTAATATAGTTGTTGTATGCCCAAGACCCCAGGCAACTCCATCTTTCAGCGACATTTTGATATTGCTCCTTCCCAAAACAATATTACCCACAGCCAGCAGGTGGTCGGTTTCAAATGCATGAGTAAACCCAACATAAAGCGTTAGTATCAACGGAAACGACATCATTTGGCAATGGGCTTATAAATCAATATTCGATGGTTGCCGGTGTCGGCAACAATCAGTTTATCATCACAGGTATTAACGGTAAAGGGCCAGTACATTTCATTTTGCAAAGTCGTTTTCATACTCAACGAACTTTCGCCGTTTATTTCAAAATGTCGCTGGCCAATTAAAGAATCAGCGGGTACATTATTTATTTCCGGCAAATCGTTCCATACTAAAATACGGCTGTTACCTGTATCCGCCACTGCCATTCCATTTTTCCAAAAGCAACAATCATAGCACCAGTTAAGTGTATTAGCAGCGGGCTTAAGTTTAAACTGGTTTTGGCCACTACTATTGATATCGGCCTGGCCAATAATTGTATCAGCAGGTTTATTGAATGCATCCTTATAATTTTTCCAGAGCATTACACGATAATATTGGGTATCGGCAATTGCCATAGAGCCATTTGTGTTTATTTTTACAGAATATGGCCAAACAGCATTATTATTATCGTAGTCTTTATCGGAATAATGCTCCTGCCCCACCAGGCCATCCGCACCTGCGAAATTTGCTTCAGGAATTTTGTTATAAAACAACACCCTTCTGTTTCCTGTATCTGCAACCCATAAATGGTTTCCATCGCTAAACACTCCGTAAGGCCAATACAATGTATGTGCGGTGGGTATCTTACCTAAGCCCATTATATTGGGTTGATTGCTTTCAAAATCCATTTGACCCAGCACTACATCAGCCGGTTGTCCGTTTTTTGTGGGCATTGAATGCCAAATTAAAACACGGTGGTTCCAGGCATCCGCTACAATCAATTTTTTGCCATTGGTCCACACCCCCGATGGGTATTGCAGTGATGAGGCATTTACTGAATCACCGGCATTTCTTCCGGTATTACTGTTATCAGTTTGACCCAGCACCACAGTTGCCTTTTGTTCTATCCGTTCATCAAAATTGTTCCATATAAATACGCGGTTTTGCCCGGTGTCACTCACCACTAAAATCTTTTCATGCAAAAAAACGCCTCTCGGAGCCAACATCGGATTTGACGGCTCACCAGTAAAGGTTTGCTCTAATGCAAATGCATGCATATTTTTTTCAATGGCTTGTATTTCTGTTATTACAGACATTCTATTCTTATTTAACCGGCTTAAGTACCATTATCGCGATTCAGGTGTGTAACTCACCTGAACATTTGGCAATTTCATAGGAGCCCGTTTAGTTTTCTAACAAATTCTTGGCAACTGCTCGCCAGGCAGCATATTTACCACCCGCTTACCACCAATAGCACATTGAAGAATAACCTGGCCTCTATGATCATTTGTAACGATTCCTATCAATGCTGCATTGCTTCCATTTTCATCATTTCGCAGCAAAACAACCAAATCATTGGCAACTGAAGCATCTACTACCACAATGAATACGCCTTCATTGGCTACATACAGAGGGTCAAGCCCAAGCATTTCGCAGGCTCCATTTACCTGTTCGGCTACGGGTATGGCTTTCTCTGCTATTTCGATCCCCATGCCGCCATCTTTTGCTATTTCGTTTAGTACAGATGCAACTCCTCCTCTTGTAGCATCCCGGAGAAAATGGATTTGTTCACCAAAAACATTCAATAATTTTTGAACAGTAAAGTTGAGGTTGATTGTATCGCTTACAATATCCGTTTCAAATTCCAGCCCGCTTCTTTTGCTCATTATTGCAATGCCATGGTTGGCAATATTGCCACTTATAATAATTACATCGCCTGGCTCTATTCTGTCGAATGAAATGCTTGCTTTTTCATGTATCGTCCCAATACCGGAAGTATTAATAAATAGCTTATCCCCTTTCCCTTTTTCCACCACTTTGGTATCGCCGGTTACCACCTGTACACCGGCATTATCGCAACAATATTTAATACTGTTCAGTATGTTCCAGAATTCTTCCATCGGCAACCCTTCTTCTATTATAAATGAGAGGGAAAGATATTTTGCCATTGCCCCGCACATTGCCAAATCATTAACAGTACCATTCACCGCCAACTCACCAATATTACCACCCGGAAAAAATACCGGGTTTACTACATAGCTGTCTGTACTAAATGCCAGCTTGCCTTCCAGTTCAAAAACAGCACCATCGTGTTTTTTATTTAGCAAATCATTTTGCAACACATCAAATACACCGCTATTAAGTAAATTATGTGTAAGTATGCCGCCACTACCATGACCAAGATTAATGCTGTCAAAATCAAACTTTGGCATTGGGCAACTTAATCGCATTTTTATTCCTGAAATATCTTTCATGTATGTTTATAAGATTTGTTAGTAAGGGCCCATACAAACTGTAAGTATTAATACTATGCCATTGCCTCCATATTACTAAAATGATAATAAGCCGCACATGCGCCCTCGCTGCTTACCATTGGGGCGCCTATCGGCTTTATCGGTGTACAACCTTTCCCAAATTGGGGACATTCAAAAGGCTTTTTTATGCCCCTGAGTATTTCTCCGGCAATACATTCTTTACTTTCCTCTGCCTTATCCAACCGGATATTAAATTTTTTATTGGCATCAAAGGCGGCGTACTCATTTTTTACTTCATATCCACTAAAAGGAATATTACCAATTCCTCTCCATTCCCTGTCTGCTATTACAAATACTTCCTGAATTATTTTTTTTGCATCCAGGTTGCCCTCAGCCTTAACAAAACGGGTATATTGGTTTTCAAGCCTGCACTCGCCATTTTCCAGTTGCTTCAGCAACATTAAAATGCCCTGTAATAAATCTACAGGTTCAAATCCGGTAACTACAATCGGCAGTTTATATTTTTTTACCAGTGGATAATATTCATCCATACCCATAATGGTGCATACATGGCCCGCCGCTAAAAAACCCTGCACCACATTCATTTCATCATCTACAATTGCCTCCATAGCCGGTGGCACCAGAACATGAGAAGTAAGAATGGAAAAGTTTTTCAAGTCCTCTCTGTGTGCATGAAGCACACTCAGTGCATTAGCAGGAGCAGTAGTTTCAAAACCAACTGCAAAAAACACAATCTCCTTACCAGGATTATCTTTGGCAATCTTTACCGCTTCCAATGGGGAATATAATATGCGAACATCAGCCCCGGCCGCTTTTGCTTCCAGTAAACTTTTTTTGCTGCCGGGTACGCGAAGCATATCTCCGTAAGAACATAAAATCACACCTTCCGCTTCAGCCAGGTAAACCGCCCTGTCAATTAAGTGAAGAGGGGTAACGCAAACAGGACAACCCGGTCCATGTACCATCCGCACATGCTCAGGCAATAATGAAAGAATGCCATTCTTAACAAGGCTATGCGTTTGCCCGCCACAAACTTCCATAATGGTCCATGGTTTTGTAACAAGCGCCCTTATCTCTTCAAGATACTTTTCTACTATTGCAGCATCACGGTATTCGCTTAAATATTTCATGCGTTAATTTTATTTTTTTATACATGCACATGTAATTCGCCAAAATAAATTCATCTGGTGTTGTATAATTTATCTCGAATACCTTAAGACTCCTTTCGTAACACTTATTGGGGTCTGTCAACCTGTGAATGCTCAATCAATTCATCAATTTCTCCAATCTCTTTCAGGTATTCAAAAGTTTTAGCGGCTTCTTCTTCATCCACTTTACTTATAGCCACACCTACATGTACCAGTACATAATCGCCAACATTTGCCGCCGGAAGCATTTCCAGTGATGCCTCTTTAATGATACCGCCAAAGGAAACTTTTGCCATACGCACCAGGCCATTATGGATGGTTTCAATGCTCTGAATTTTACCGGGTATTGCTAAACACATATATTTTCATTTTTAATTGTTACACTTATTTTATCCTGTTCCCGTATATCGTCAATATTACTATCGTAATACACCATTTGCCCAAATGAAATATTTTCATCATTGGGCGAAAGGTTTTTGTGAAAAAACACATGGTACCTGGAAGAAAGTAATTGATGCATCATGTCTACCAACAAAGCATTTTGAAAAACACCGCCGCTGCATGCAATATTTTTTATACCAAGGTTATCCGCGATAATGCTTACAATGTGTATGAGCGAATAATGAAATTTAGCCGCTATAAATGCCGTGTCTTTGTTTTTCAAGATATCCCTTACAATACCATCGAATAAAGTTGTTGTGGGCAACCGGTAATAATGAGCCCCATCCATAAAGTAGCTTTCATTTATTTTGTAGCCATTTTTATGGGTATAGCTTTCTGCTAATGTTTGCAGGTACATGGCCGCTTCGCCTTCATAACTTTGCGTATCGGATAAATTTAACAGCGAAGCAACCGCATCAAATATTCTGCCTGCAGATGAGCATAGCAAAACATTGCCTGTTTGTACTATTTTTTTATACAATACCCACTCGGCAGCCGTAAACTTATTCTCAAGCAAAATATCCGCCCCCATTATTTCACTACAAATGGCCAATGCAGAAAGCCTGGGTTCTTTAGCCATTTTATCACCCAGTAATTGAGGAAAATAATCAAAGTAATAGCAACGCTGCATGGCATGTTTTTCATACTTAAAAAACTCCCCGCCCCAAATTTGCCCATCACTACCTAACCCGGTACCATCCCATATTACACCCAGTACAGGCTCCATGTATTCTAATAAATTATTTTCTGCCAGCACTGCCGCAAAATGCGCTTTGTGGTGCTGTACTTCAGTTACCGAAGTTTCGTATTCACTGGCCAGCTCTTTTGCAAACTGGTTGGAAAAATACCCGGGATGGTTGTCGGTTAATATATGCTGCGGCGTTAATTGCAGAATACTTAATAAATGAAACAATGTTTTTTTGTATGATTCCTGTGCTTCTAATGTATGGGTATTGCCCATATATTGACTGATATATGTATTTTTTTTTGATTGAATTGTAATACTGCTTTTCATTAAAGCGCCTGTTGCAAGTAGTGTTACCGGCGTATTTGTTTCATAATTAAAATAGGAAGGCGCAATACCTCTTGAGCGCCGGATAAGTATCGGAATATTTGATTGAGGGGTAATCTGTATCACACTGTCATCCTGTGGCGTTACAATTTGCCGGTTATGCGTTACAATAAAATCGGCAATACCCTGTAAATTCTTCAGTGCACCCAACTCGGTATATATAATAGGGCTATCGCTGATATTGGCGCTTGTGGCAACTAATGGCCTGCCAAACCGGTGTGCAATAATTTCAAACAAAGGCGCATAAGGTAATATTGCTCCAATAGTTTTTAGTGATGGGGCTATATCATGTAATGCCAATCCGGTGCCGTTTTTAGTTTTTAATAAAACAACCGGTGCAATAGAGGATGTAAGGTATTTTTTTTCATGGCTGCCCAATAAGGCAAATTCATTTACCTGCTCTTCATTGGCAAACATTACAGCAAATGGCTTTGTAGGGCGGTGTTTCCGCTGCCGCAACAATTTTATAGCCGATGCATTTGTTGCATCACATAATAACAAATAGCCGCCAATACCCTTTACTGCCAATATTTTGCCTGATATTAATTGCTGATTAATCTCTTTTAAAATACCACCTCTTTCCTGTGCAATTTCTTTTCCGTCATTGGTAAACATTTTTAATGTTATCTCACAGGAAGGGCATGAATTGGTTTGAGAAAAAAACCTTCTGTCTGATATGTTTTTGTATTCTTCTTCACACTGCCTGCACATTTTAAAAGGCTGCATGGTAGTGCTATGCCTGTCGTAAGGCAATGCTGAAGTGATGGAATAACGCGGGCCGCAATGAGTGCAGG
>CAYHTC010000011.1:15027-18445 GCA_964359445.1 uncultured Sediminibacterium sp.
TAATATATGGATACTGGTATCTCCGGTTGCCGGGTTGCTGTAATTCTTCTTTGCATTGATGGCACATGGCAAAATCAGGCGTTAGCATTAAATCCGTTGTTGGGCTGTTTGTGCTATGAATTATATTAAAAGAAGAAAATACTTTAGTGGCTGTTTTGTTTATTACATGCTGTGTAATACTGGAAAGGGCCGGAGCCTTTTGCAATAAATTATTGTAAAAAGCGAATGCCTGTTCCTCCCCTGCGCTTATTTCTATATGTACGCCATCGGCAGTGTTATTAACCCAGCCTGTAAGTTGCATTTGGTTTGCCAGGTTGAATACAAAGGGGCGGAATCCAACACCCTGCACAATGCCGGAAAAGTGAATATGGTATGTTGAAAGCGGATTGATAAGTTATGTTATAGTTAGGTAATTGTTGGAAAAAATTAATGCCATATAAGTGTGCAACACAACGATGTTTAATAGTAGCGCTTAGCTGGTTACAAAACAATTATACAGGTACTGCTGCCTTTTTCTTTTCATTTACTTTTTGCTGCAGCCAATTGCACCACTCATCTATGCCCTGACCATTTAAGCTTGAAACGGTAATAACTTCTATAGTTGGGTTAATGTCCCTCGCGTCTTTGGTAACAGCCTCTACTGAAAACGGAACATAGGGAAGCAAATCCGCTTTACTCACCACCATCAACTCGCTGGTTAAAAACATACGGGGATATTTCTTGGGTTTATCATCTCCCTCCGTACTTGATAGTAAGGTTACCCGAAAATCTTCTCCCAAATCAAAAGCCGCGGGGCATACCAGGTTACCTACATTTTCAATAAATAACAAATCAAGATATTGATAATTGAAATGATCCAGTGCCTGTAAAATCATTTGTGCTTCAATATGGCACATACCTCCGGTAACAATTTGCAAACAGTCGATACCTGCTTCACGTATGCGTATTGCATCCCTTTCTGTTTCGGGGTCGCCCACGAGCACACCCATTTTTATTGTATCCTTTAAGCGCCTGCCGGTTTCCTGCATCAGCGTTGTTTTACCGCTGCCCGGAGAGGAGCAGATATTAATGACAAGTATGTTGTGTGGTGCTAATTTATCCCGAATGGCCCTGGCTACAAAATCGTTTGCTTTAAGCAGATTAAGTGTTGTGTTTTCACATTGTACTGTGCCTGCCGGGGCCCTGTTGCTTTTGGGTTGTAACATTATAATTAAATAATTAGTTATTTAGTTTTCAAATTCTACTTTGCTTATAAGCATTTCTTCACCTTGTATTACTTTACCGCAAGGCTTACCGCATTGTGAGCAAATGAATTTATATTGCCCTACTTCACTTTCTATACTGCAGTGTTCGCAGTAAACTTTAATGGGCAATACATCTACATGCAGGATGGTTTTGCAAAACTTAGGCTCATCCTGCAAAACAGCATCAAAAGCGCTTTTCATTAACAGGGGCTGTATATTGGATAGTTCGCCTACTGTTAAGTATATACCCCTTATCTCATCCATTTTTCCCGGGAACTCCGCCTCCAATGTGTTAAAAATATTTCTTACCAATGAAATTTCATGCATGTACCACCTCTTTATACAGGAAAGTAAATGTAAGGTTAATGTAACTCCCATAACCAGGTGGCCGGATGCTTAGAAAATGTTTTCTAATTATTTGAGCCGGTAGCAGTTTGCAGCTTTATATCGTTTAGATTTTTTATGTGTTCTGCAGCAGATTTCCGGATGGCAGGATCATCGCTTAACTGAAGAATTTCCTTCGCTTTTTCCACCATATCAGTATACCGTTCTTCATCAAAAGCTGATTTATTGCCTGCAAACCAGCTCGCTTCAAGATAGTTCGAAAGTGTGAGCACCCGTTCTAACGGGTATTTACCGGCAGTGCGTATATCTAATGCTTCCCGGTACCATGCCAGGGCCTTATCAAAATTATCGGTATGTAATGAAAGAGGATATTTTGTATAGGCGTTGCCATAACTGTTACATATTAAAGCAAACTCATAAGGCGAGTCCACCTTATTATAGTAGTTTAATGCTTCATTAAATGATGAAACTGAAACGGCGGCCCATACACCTTTCTTTTTAATTTCATCGGGAATTTCTGCATAAACTTTACCAAGCTGATGCTGTATTTCCGCAAATATATCGGGGGCATTTTCTTTTGTAAAAGTCCTTAATGCATCCTGATACGCTTTTACAGCAGTTCTGTAAAATTGAGGGTTTCCGTTTTGCGCCCAGGTTTGTAACAAATTGGCTTTATTTAAATGTGCCTGTGCCAATAACTCTTCAAGTTTTTGTTCTTCAAAAATGGAAATTGCCCTGTTTATATAGCCCATAGCTTCGCTAAAGCTATGGCTAACGGTTGCAATATGCGCGGCATCTGTTAACACTAATGCCATTTCCGTATTTTTATTATTCTTCTCATAAAACTTCAACACTTCCCATAAGGTGGCCTTTAGTTTTTTCAACAACCCTGCATTATACGGAACTACCAGTTGCTTCATCCATACATTACACAAGGTGTTTTTTAAGTCAATTTCAACATTTTGAGGATGGGTAGTTTCAAGGGATTTATATAATAAAGTTTCCGCATCATTTAGTAAACCCGCATCTAATAGTAAAAGGGCATAATGTTTTTCGGTAAATGCCTTGAAATTTGTATCAGTTGCATTACTGATTGCTTCTGCATAATCATTTTGTACAGTTACAAACTCACATGGTGGCTGCACAAATCCGTAATGGCAGGCAATAGCCCGGTTGTGTAAAAAAAAATAATGCTGATTTTTCAACTCATCTATATGCGATTTTCCTATTTCAATTCCGTACTGTAATCGATTGAGTAACCCGGCCAGGTTTAGTAACATTGGGTAAGAAGACAGCAATTGATACGCTTTTTCAAAATTGCCCAGCTTTGCATAAATCAGGCCCAATAACGAATCTTCATTAAAAGTAACAGGAGGAAACAACACCGGCGGTTGCAGATTGTTCCAGTCCGGCATAAGTATAATTACATTGGAAACCAGCATGTCTGCACCTGCCGGTGTTTCTGAACTAACTGTTACCAGTTCTTTCAAGCGGTATTCCCGGTTGATAATGGAAGAAACCGTTTCCTTTTTATCAGTTGTAGTTGACAGTAAAATCATTATTACTTATAGTTAATATACCTCTTTTATCTTTTTGCGAACTACGGCAATAATACGCCGCATAAATTGTTGCCTTTTTTTCAGATTCATAATTATCCGTTATATAACGGCGGATAAACCGAAACGGATTATTAATCCAGGCAAAAGTTAATGCAATGTGCCAGCGTCCCTTTTGCATGTAAATATGGGGAATTACGGCCGAGTCGCTTAACCAGCCTGCATCATCCATAAAATGTATATCGGAATGGCATCCGGTATAATCTGAAAAAA
>CAYHTC010000012.1:0-17486 GCA_964359445.1 uncultured Sediminibacterium sp.
AGCGGAAGCGAAGTGGTATTTGTTTTAACAATATTGTTTTGGGGGATTGAAACTTCAAATGCAGACCGGCCATTATCAGACAGCATATTCCTGTAAACGAATACGGTTCCAAATACGACCAATAAAAAAACAGCCGCAATAGAAAGGCCCTGAAACAGTCTGGTTCTCTGTGACCTGATAAAAAGGCGGCTATTGTTTTTTTCAGATGCCAGTATTTTTAGTACAATATCCTCCGAAATATCGGCAGGTAACTCAGCTTCATTTAATTGATTCGATTTTGCATCCTTATCTATCAATTCTGCCAAAAGCTCTTCTATATTTTCAGCGGCAGTCATTCTGAATAATTCATCATGTTCACGCGAATCAATGGTATCCTCCAGATACTTCTTTAATAATGCGGTATATCTAAGTTTGTCAAGCATAAGAAACATCCAATTAATTGTAGTTAATTCAACCGGCAGTCCTTAAAATACTCCCCCGGCTTGCGCCCGAAAAAAGAGAACAGACAGGCCCGCTCCTGTGGAATACAATCAGGATGAACGCATGGAGTACAGGATATCAAAATATTTTTTTTAAAAAATAATATTTTTAAATCTTCCTTTACTAACCTAAAAAAAGATATACCTTTTTAAAAATATTGTAGAAATCATGGTCAGGTTACCACTGCTTTATTTGCTGCCGGTGCTACTATGCAAACTGCTCTCAGCACAGCCCATGGTACAAAAAACACCCGTTATTTCAGAAGCCCTGATCTTTCCACAACAGGAAAAACATGTTCACGCCAGCAGCATAGTAAGTTTACCCAACGGCGATTTGCTGGCGGCCTGGTTCCATGGAAGCGGAGAAAGAACAGCGGATGACGTTAAGGTTATGGGGGCCCGCTTAAAAAAAGGGAACACTAATTGGTCCCAACCCTTTGTTCTGGCAGATACACCCGATCTGCCCGATTGTAACCCTGTCCTGTTTTTAAACAGCAAAGGAAAATTATTCCTGGTATGGGTTGCCGTTCAGGCTAACCGTTGGGAATTCTCTATTCTGCGGTATAAAACAGCTACCGACTATTCAGGCAATGATATACCCTTATGGAATTGGCAGGATAATATATTGCTGAAACCGGATGAACGGTTCGCAACAGAAACGGCCCTGCAATTTAAGAAGCTCCCCAGGCAGGAATTGGGCTGGTCTGAATTCGCACATAGCTATGATGACATGATTATTGAGGCAAGCAAAGATGTACGCAAAAGATCTATTGGCTGGATGACAAGAATAAAACCATTGTTACTGGAAAATGGAAAAATACTGCTTCCGTTATATTCAGATGGCTTCAGCTTTTCCATGATGGCCATTTCTGATGATGATGGCGATACCTGGCGCCCCGGCTTGCCAATCATCAGCCGTGGTGGCATTCAGCCTGCTGTGGTACAAAAGAAAAACGGCCATATCATCGCTTATATGCGCGACAACGGAGATGCCCCTAATAGGGTACAGGAAAGTGAATCAACTGATAAAGGAGAAACATGGTCAGCCGCTGTAAAAACAGGTATCCCTAATTCCGGCAGCAGCGTTGAGCTGTATGCATTGGCAGATGGCAGATGGGCTTTTATAGGTAATGACGTGGAAGATGGCAGATACCGCTTAAGCCTTTATCTGTCTGCAGATGAAGGAAAAACATGGAACAGTAAAACGGTTCTTGAAAATGAAACACCGGGCAAAGGCAGTTTTTCTTACCCTGCACTGATTCAGACAACAGACGGGCTACTGCATATTACCTATTCCTATCAGACGGAGAATAAAGGAGAGTCAATCAAATATGTTGTTGTCAATCCGGTAAAATTGTAAACCATTCAACAATCCAATTAGAAAATCACTTTAACCCCCTATTTGCCACTTTAAAAAATTAAACTTATGGAATCAAGCTTTCTTTCCCTGGTATTATTACCACTCGCTCTTGCCATTATTATGATGGGATTGGGACTCTCACTTACCATTGATGATTTTAAACGCGTAGTCGTTTACCCAAAAGCGGTTATTATCGGGCTGATTTGCCAAATGTTGGTTTTACCAACCATCTGTTTCTTTATTGCCAAAGGCTTTGGTCTCGCCCCGGAATTAGCGGTAGGCTTAATGTTGCTATCGGCTGCACCCGGCGGGCCCACGGCAAACCTGTATAGTCATATCGCAAAAGGAGATGTAGCGCTCAACATATCGCTAACAGCCATTAACAGTATCATTTCACTTTTTACCATACCACTTATTGTAAACTTCGCTATTGCCAGTTTTCTGCAAACAGACCAGGTAGTACCCATGCAATTCAAAAAAGTGATTGAAGTGTGCGTAATCGTTTTATTACCCGTCTCTATCGGTATGTTACTTCGCTCAAAGGCTTCCAAACTTGCTGCTCAATTAGAGAAACCTGTAAAGATCGCCTCTGCCATCTTTCTTGTGCTGGTCATCATTCTTACTGTATTAAAAGAACGGAAACATATCAGCCAGGATTTTCAACAGGTAGGTATGGCGGCGCTATTATTAAATGTGTTAAGCATGGGTGTTGGCTATTTTATTCCCCGACTGTTTAATCTTGGAAAAAAACAGGCCATTGCCATAGGTATGGAAATTGGTATTCATAATGGCACATTGGCTATATACATTGCACTCAGCGTAATTGGCAATAGTGTAATGAGTATACCTCCCGTTATCTATAGCCTTATCATGTTTTTTACCGCTGCTTTGTTTGGTTTTTTAGTGAATATGAGAAGCGGGAAAGAGACGGCACAGTAAGCATTTATTAATAATACAACATCACCACCTGCCATATAATGCCGCTAATTTCCTAAATTACCGGCTATGACAGATGGCAGGCTCAAACGTACCTTAACACCTACACTATTATGGGGTTTAGGGGTAGGCTATGTAATTTCCGGAATGTATTTTGGCTGGAACCTGGGCCTGGAAAAAGGGGGTACGCTGGGCATGGCCCTGGCTACTTTTTTAGTGATGATACTGTATACCTGCTTTAGCTTTTCTTATGCGGAACTGGCCTGCGCCATTCCCAAAGCCGGCGGCGCTTATGATTATGCGGAGCGGGCCTTTAAAAAAGATATTGGTTTCATTACCGGGCTGGCACAGATCATTGAATTTGTTTTTGCTCCACCGGCTATTGCCATTGCTATCGGGGCTTATTTTAACCTGGCTTTTCCGCAAGTGCCTATTCTCCCTGCTGCCATTACCGTTTACGTAATCTTTGCAGGATTAAACCTCTACGGCGTTAAAGCGGCCGCTAATTTTGAATTGATAGTAACCATATTAGCCGTTGGTGAATTATTACTTTTTTCTACGCTAACCCTTCCGCATTTTTCTTTCAGTTATTTTACACAAAACCCTTTCCCAAATGGATGGAGTGGCGCTTTTGCGGCCCTCCCATTCGCTATCTGGTTTTTTCTGGGTATTGAAGGCGTGGCCAATGTAGCGGAAGAAACCATTCATCCGCAAAAAGACATACTGCGGGGTTTTGGCTGGGCACTTATTACACTGATTATTCTATGTACCCTTGTTTTTGTGGCGTCTGTCGGGATTGGCGGATGGGAAACAATTGTATATGACGCCAGTGGCAGCCGTTCCGACTCGCCATTGCCACTGGCATTAGGACGGATATTTTCCGCAGACCATGTCTTCTATAAATTGCTGGTAGGGATTGGTTTATTTGGATTGATTGCTTCTTTTCATGGCCTATTATTAGCGAGCGGACGGGCCACTTTTGAGTTTGGCAAAATTGGCAATGCTCCTAAATTCCTGGGCCGTGTACATCCGCGTTTTCAAACACCGGCTAATGCACTTATCTTTAATTCTATTTTGGGGATCCTGATTTTATGCACCGGTAAAACCGCCGAGATCATTATCATCTCTGTATTTGGAGCCCTTACCCTGTATATTTTTTCTATGCTGGCTGTATTACAACTCCGAAAAAAATCATCCGAAATGAACAGGCCCTTCCGGGTTCCCTTGTATCCATATACCCCAATTATGGCATTGGTATTGGCTTTTATTTGTTTGATCGCTTTGTGTTATAATAACCGGCAATTGGCAATGGTTTATTTTAGTATCCTGCTTTTCTTTTTTCTGATTTTTAAACTATTCAAAAAATGAGCACCGAAGAAATTATTGACTATGTAAGTAAACACCCATCCGGCAGGGTAAAAGTAGCGGTGGCTGATATAGATGGCGTATTAAGGGGTAAATATATTTCGACTGAAAAATTTTTATCCGTAACTCGGAGTGACCTTGGGTTTTGTGATGTTATTTTTGGATGGGATATGGCCGATCAGGCTTATGATAATACCAGCTATACCGGTTGGCATACCGGGTACCCCGATGCAAAAGTAAGATTGAGCCTGAACAGTTTTCGAAAAATTCCCTGGGAAAATGACCTGCCTTTCTTTCTGGGAGAATTTGTGGATACCACGGGTAATGCCCTGGCCATTTGTCCGCGCCAATTATTACAAAAAATAATTGCCGAAGCTACCGAAGCGGGTTTCGAAGCCAAAACCTCACAGGAATTTGAATGGTTTAATTTTTCTGAAACACCCAAAAGTTTTGCAGAAAAAGAAGGCAAACATTTAACCCCGCTAACACCCGGCATGTTTGGCTATTCTATTTTAAGAAGCAGCCAGCGCAATGATTTTTTCTCTTCGCTATTTGATCAACTCAAA
The DNA here is from genome assembly GCA_964359445.1 of uncultured Sediminibacterium sp. GTDB lineage: Bacteria > Bacteroidota > Bacteroidia > Chitinophagales > Chitinophagaceae > Sediminibacterium. Next base: position 4,707 of record CAYHTC010000012.1, read on the forward strand.
CAATTTGATATTCCGCTGGAAGGATTACATACCGAAACGGGGCCCGGCGTTTACGAAGCCGCTATTGCCTATAGTGATGTATTGACCGCTGCCGACAATGCCGTCTTATTTAAAACAGCCGTAAAAGAAATTGCCTGTCAGCACGGTATCCTTGCCAGCTTTATGGCCAAGATCAATGAAAATCTGCCGGGTTGCAGCGGTCATGTTCACCAATCGCTATGGAAAGCAAACGCTAATCTCTTTTATGATGCCGGGCAACCACAGCGGATGAGTACAATAATGCAACAGTACCTGGCAGGACAACTCTATTGCCTGCCGTATATTTTACCCATGGTGGCGCCAACTATTAATTCGTACAAACGTTTGGTAGAAGGGGCCTGGGCTCCTACCACTGTTACATGGGGTATTGACAACCGCACTGTTGCTTTACGCGCCTTAACTGGTAGTAGTAAATCATGCAGACTGGAAACAAGGGTAGTTGGCAGTGATACCAATCCTTACTTAGCCATTGCAGCCTGCCTGGCGGCTGGCTTGTATGGCATCAAACACCGGCTAAGCTTACAGCCGGCTACGGTTGGCAATGGTTATAAAGATGAAAGCAATGGACACTTTCCAAAAAATTTGGACGAAGCCAACCGGGCCATGAAAAATGCCGCGGTAGCCAAAGAATTATTTGGAGAAGAATTTGTACGGCATTTTACGCAAACGCGTGATTGGGAGGTCCGGCAATTCGCGAAAGTGGTAACCGACTGGGAAACCAAACGTTATTTTGAAATAATTTAAATAAATACCACACAACCTATTTTTACATAAGAACCCATTTTCAGCCATGTCTGTTTCGCAATTTAATTTTCCTACTACCATTCGTTTTGGAGCCGGTGTGGTTTCAGAATTACCTGCCTACCTGCACCAGCACCAGTTAAAAAGACCGTTGATTTCTACCGACCCAACCATTGCCGGTTTAGCCTTTTTTAAACAGATCGTATCGGATATTACTGCCAAAGGGTGTGTGGTTACTGTGTTTCATGACATTCATAAAAATCCGGTAAAAACTGATGTATATAAAGGAACCGATGCCTACGATGCAGCGGCATGCGATTGCATCATTGGAATCGGTGGCGGCGCCGCCATAGATGTATCACGTGCTATTTTACTACGCATCAATCACCGGGAAGATTTATTTAAATATGATGACCTGGTTGGAGGCGATGTATATGTAACGAATGAAGTGCCTCCTTTTATAACCATACCCACTACGGCAGGCACAGGAAGTGAAGTGGGCCGTTCGGCTATCATTGCTGATGATGAAACACACCAGAAAAAAATTCTGTTCTCACCCAAACTATTAGCAAAGATCGTTTTTGCAGATCCGCAGTTAACGATGGGCTTACCCGCTTTTATTACCGCAGCAACGGGCATGGACGCATTAACACATACTATGGAAGCCTTCCTGGCTAAGAATTATCATCCTGTTTGTGATGGTATTGCACTGGAAGGCATGAGGTTGATTGCAAAATCCATTGAACAAGCGGTAAAAAATCCGGATATAGCATCTCGTTCTGATATGTTATTGGCTTCCATGATGGGTGCGATTGCTTTTCAAAAAGGATTGGGAGTGGTACATTCACTGGCACATCCTCTTTCCAGTTTATTAGATACACACCACGGTTTGGCCAATGCCGTTAATCTGCCCTACGGAATGCAATTTAATATAGCGGGCTTTGAAGAAAAATTTATCAGAATGGCCAAAGCCCTGGGTATTCCCAATGAAACGGGTGCGGGAGTGGTGGATTATTTATTTGATCTGAATGACCGGTTAAGCATACCGAAAACACTGAGTGGTATTGGCGTAAAACAAGAACATATAGAAACCCTGGCTGACCTGGCTTTTGCTGATTTCGCACATCCTAATAATCCAAAACCGGTTAGCAGAAACGATTTTAAATTATTATACGAAACTGCATTATAATACATGACAAAATCTATAACCATCGGTATTTGTTTTACTGAAGCAAAATTTTCGAATTATCCGGAATGGATACAAGCTACCCGGGAAAATATTGAAATAGTTATTCTCTCCCGGGAGAAACAAAATAAAGAAGACTTACTCAAATGCCATGGCTTAGTGCTTACCGGAGGAGTTGATACTGATCCGTTTTTTTATGAGCCTTCTTTAGCCAGGTATCCCAATATGCCCATTGCCTGGAACAGGCAACGTGATCAATTTGAGATCGACTTGTTTACTTCAGCACTGGCCCTTACAATGCCGGTATTAGGCATTTGCAGAGGATTACAACTGGTTAATATTGCTTTAGGTGGCACAATGCTTCCGGATATTGAAGCAGCAGGCAAACAAAATCATCGTGCAATGGCTGGCAAAGATTTTGTACATGCGGTGCAAGTAGTTTCAAATAGTTTATTAAATGAGCTATCAAAACAAACGGAAGGAATCGTAAACAGTGCACACCACCAGGCAATAGGCAAACTGGCTGAACCCTTACTGGCTAATTGCTTTGCCGAAGAAGAGATTACGGAAGGAATTGAATGGAAAAATAAAAAAGACCGTTCACCCATGCTCTGTGTGCAATGGCACCCCGAGCGTATAGCAAACAAAGAAACAAACCCGCTTTCAAAAAATATCCGTGAATGGTTTTTGATGGAAGCGGCTAAATATAGTGTATGAATATTATCAATCCCGCTACACATGAACTGATCACTACTGTTATAACAGATGATAAGGAAAGTATTGACAAAAAAATAAGCGGTTTACGGGCGGGACAAAAAATATGGGCCGCGGTAAGTCTGGCAGAACGGGTTTCCATTCTCCGGCGCTTTGCGGCGCTCTTACAAACACATATACAATCCTGTGCAGAAGTATTAACAGCAGAAGTGGGCAAGCCCCTGCAGCAGTCAAAAAATGAAGTAAACGGCGCCTGTGCCAGGATTGACTGGCTAACAGCCAATGCCGCGCAATATTTGAGCGATGAATGGATGGTACCATCCGGAGCTACCCGCGAAAAAATTGTGTATGAACCCCTTGGAATTATCTGTAATATTTCTGCCTGGAACTATCCCTACCTTGTTGGAACCAACGTATTTGTACCAGCCCTGTTAGCCGGCAATGCAGTACTCTATAAACCATCTGAATTCGCCACCCTGACAGGAAAACAGATCGAAAAATATTTACACGAAGCCGGAGTGCCCGAAAATGTTTTTCAATTGGCAGTGGGCGCCGGAGATGCGGGTGAGTTATTATTGGAGGCGGATATGGATGGCTATTTTTTTACCGGATCTTACCGAACAGGAAAATATATTTATGAGCGTGTAAGCAAAAAAATGAAGCTCTGCGGATTGGAACTGGGTGGCAAGGATCCATTATATGTTACCGATGCCATCACTGATATTCCAACCGTTGCAGCCAATACGGCTGATGGCGCATTTTACAATAATGGACAAAGCTGTTGTTCGGTAGAGAGAATTTATGTGCATGAAAAAGTGTATGATGCTTATGTGGCGGCATTTGTTGCAGAAATAAAATCGTATAAGATCGGAAAACCAACGGAAGAAAATGTATATATAGGCGCATTAACCAGAAAACAACAGCCGGCTTTTTTAGCGGGCCAGGTACAGGATGCCATATCAAAAGGTGCAAAGCTTTTATGCGGAGGTAAGATCATTGAAGGAGCAGGCAACTATTTTGAGCCTACCGTTCTGGTTGATGTTACGCATGAAATGGATCTGATGAAAGAAGAATCGTTCGGCCCCATTATTGGCATCATGAAAGTAAACAATGATGCCGAAGCCATTGCGCTGATGAATGATACACCCTACGGACTCACAGCAGCAGTTTTCTGTACTGATGAAAACAGGGCGTTGCAAATACAAACTCAGTTAAATGCAGGAACGGTTTACTGGAATTGTTGCGACAGGGTGAGTGCCGCCCTGCCCTGGAGTGGCCGAAAACACAGTGGGTTTGGGAGCACCCTTTCGCATGCCGGCCTAAGGGTATTTACAAGGCCTAAGAGCTATCATTTAAGGAGTTGACATAAAAAATGAGTACTACGCATAAGAAATCATTTCCTTCTCTGGTGGAATCCCGCAGGAAAAGAAATGGTTTTGTTAATCATCCCGGAAGAAATATAAAAAGGCCCCTGTTACGGGGCCTTTTTACAATATAATTTTTCAGGAAATAAATTACAATGTTACTTCAAACTTTAAAAATACATAACGACCATTCATTCCAATTTGGGTTACTCTTCTTGAATAATTGAATTGGTTATTAGAGGCTACACCATTATTATTGGTAACACCCGCATCCTTTGCAGATTTGGTATCGATAATGGTATTGTAAGTTGCACTGGAGGGCACAACATCTAACCTGATGTATTTACCTTTTGAAGCATTCAGCAAATCTGAATAACCATCAAACAGATTATTAGCGCCTGCAGATACTCTCACGGTTTTGTTAACATTGTATCCAACACTGATATCGGTAACCACTTTTGCACCAATCTCCTGCTTATAAAACCACTGCGAACCCAGGGCCGAGGCTACTGAAGCGCCTTCCAGATGAATTACTTTTCCAAAATAAGTATTCCGCATCATAACAAAGAGCTTATCCTTCTTATAAGAAAGGGTAAGGTTTCCTTTTACCTGGGGGTTTCCTTCAATAAGGGTTGCACGGTTAACCGGGCTCATATAAATATGTTCACGCCCCTTTAATACAGCGGAAGATTTTGCATCCCCTAAAATTTCCCTTTTCGAGAAAGTAGCTGCCAGTTCGAATTTAAGTGACTGGTTTTCAGGGAGACGAACTGAATAAGTAGTTATCGCATCAATACCCGATGTACGCAGATCAATGGCATTTGCCATAAATACCCCTCTTGAAGCATTGTTAGCTAAGAGTATATCATATATCTGTTGCTCCTGGGATGTTCCGCCATTCTTTCCCGTGAAGGCATCGGTAAGGATAATTCTGTCTGTAACCTTTGTAGAAAATCCGTCAACAGTAAAAGTGAATTTACCATATTTCATGGTTACACCCAAACTAACACTTTGCGAAATTTCAGGACGCAGACTGGGGATACCCAGCAACTGAGCAGCCCTGCTGTCATTGGGTAAAGTTGCATCATCGTATGCAATACCACCCTGGAATACAGTAGAGGTTTTTGTTAAATATTTCTGTTGTAAAGAAGGTGCGCGGAATCCTGTACTGATAGCGCCCCGGATACTCATGTGCTGATCAACTTTATACCTTGCGGCTAATTTACCACTAAGGTTGCCACCAAAATCATTATAGTTTTCATATCGCAAAGCGCCATCTACCAAAACACCTTTAACGGGTTCCAACTCTACATCACCATACAAAGCATAAGAGGTACGGCTTTTATTGATACTATTATCGGGTCTAAATCCGGGAAATACCTGCGAACCACCGGCAGGAATACCGGTTGATCCATCCGCTAATTTAACAGAGGTAGGTGTTCCATTCACAATGTCCACGTTTCCACCGGTTCTGCGCATATAATTGGCCCATGAAGCTTCTTCTCCGGCCTTTTGCTGATAATTCTCATACCTGAATTCTGCACCAAAAGCCAGGTTCGTTTTAAGCGCATTATGATAATTTCTTGACAAATCGAAGTTGGTTGTATTTTGCTGAAACTGCAAAACACCCGCGTCAAAAGAAGTCTGCCTAAGATTATTATTATACCAGGCAGACACATTCAATGAATTTTGAACTGTGTATTTAAACGCGTTCTGTCCGAAAGCATTGCTAAGATCATAATTCCATTCACCCCATTTGCCTTTTAATCCGGCCGCCAGGGACAGATCGGTAATATTTGATCCGATCTCCGGTAAAAATCCTTTGGAGTAGATAGCAGGAATATTACTGGATTGAAAAGGCATCCGATAAAAACCTGTTGAATTGCCAATACGCTGACTTACTATACTGAAAAAATAAAATTCACTTTCATTCTTAAGTTTTAGCGCTCCGTTGATCACACCCTGTACATTTTGTGTTCTTGATTGACCCACGCGCATTTGAAAAAAATCGCGGGTAACCCCTAAACTATCAAGCAAAAATTTACTGGCAGCATCACCGGATTTCCTGTTATCAATATCACCGGCTCTTTCACCGGAACGAATGGTAGGTTCTCTTTTCTCAAAATTTCCCGTAAAATTAATAAAGCTTCCTTTCTGCTTCCCAAGTTGCCAACCGTAATTGATGGTAGCCTGCAATTTCTGACCGTCAGTAACGTTTCTTTTCACATATACCGGATCAATACCACCCACAAAATTGCCGGCATTGGCATGTGTATAGGCCTGATAAGTGGTAATATTTGAACCATAGCTAAGACTTGCTTTCCCTTTATTCACACTATTGTTCAATTGGATATTCAATACGCCTGCAATGGCATCTGATCCATATTGCGCCGCAGCTCCATCGCGCAATAATTCAATTTTATCAATGGACCCGGCAGGAATGGCATTCAAATCTGTTCCTACAGATCCACGTCCCATGGTACCATTCAGATTTACCAGGGCAGAAGTATACCTTCTTTTACCATTTATTAAAACCAGGGTTTGGTCTGCACCCAACCCACGAACAGTGGCTGGATCTACGTGATCTGTACCATCCGCTACAGTTTGCGTAGTTGAATTAAATGAAGGAGCGATATAGTTAAGGATACCTGTTAGATCGGTTTGAGGAATTTCTGAAACAAGTGTTTTCATATCAAAAACATCAACCGGTACGGTACTTTCCAATTTTGTGCGCGGAATACCCCTCGATCCAAGCACAACTACTTCGTCCAGGTTTTTTTCTGCCGTCACCAGCCTGATACTGAGGGAACCGCTACCATCATAACGATGGCTACCTGTTTCATACCCAACATAATTAACGATGATCACATCGCCTTTTTCTGCAGAAACGGTAAATAGCCCACTCTCGTTGGTAATCGTTTTAGCCTTGCTGCCTTTTACGGTAACAATAGCGCCGATCAGCGCTTTCCCATTTTCGTCTGTAACCGTTCCCGTTACGTTTACTTTCTGTGCCTTTGCCACAAAACTGTACAAGGCAACTAAAATGATTAATGACATTTTTCGCATCATAATTCTCTGTTTTTTTTAAAGTGATTCAATTGGGTGTCTCTTACTAAACTAAACTTTTATATATAGAACAAGCTTTTTAGCGGATTCAAAACAAATGGCGGAATCGTTGGAAGAAAAATACAGATAATGTAAAAAACCTGTATTAACTACAATGGTATGAAAAAATATTTAAAATTTGTTAAAATGTTTAACATACCGGCCGGAAATATGGCCACAACTTGTAATCTCATCTTATTTCAGGGCAAATTTTTCGGGAGAGAATCATGTTTGGCTGTTTTTATGCCTTGCCGGATTACTACCGGCTTTTACGTTTGCGGAAGCTACCGGTGGAAAGTTAAATATCAATTTTTGTTAATACATTTCTGTAAATCCTTCATCATATTTTTAGACCCAATAAAAAGAGCGGTTGTTTCGTGTAACTGTGTTGGCTGAATCCTTAAAATTGGTTTGCTGCCATCACTCGCTTCGCCACCCGCCTGTTCAACAATAAAAGCGAGTGCATTTGCTTCAAATAATAATCGCAACTTTCCTTTGGGATATTTTTTACAGGATGGATACAAAAAAATTCCGCCTTTAAGTAAATTTCTATGAAAGTCTGCAACCAATGATCCGATATATCTACCTGAATAGTTCCTGAACTTACACAATGCGATATAATCTGTAACTCCTTTATTTATTATATGGGAAGTCAACCCCTCATTCATCGAATAAATTGTGCCGGTTGTTTTGCATTTCATATCCGGATGAGACAATACATATTCGCCCAATGTAGTTTCATAGGTAAAACCATTAACACCATTTCCGGTTGTATAGACCATCATAGTGGATGGCCCGTAAAGAATGTACCCTGCCGCTATCTGACAGTCTCCTTTTTGCAAAAAATCTTTTTTGGAAAGTGGTTTGCCGGCTTTTGATTTTCTTTTAAATATAGAAAAAATGGTTCCTATGGATACATTCACATCAATATTACTTGATCCATCCAGCGGGTCAATGGCTACTATATACTTACCCTTATTTTTAAGGTCAATAAAATTCTCCGTTTCTTCTGAAACAATTCCGGCAACCTCTCCCCCTTTTGATAAGGCTCTGGTAAATCTGATATTTGCCAGCACATCAAGTTTCTGTTGCTCATCACCACCTGAATTCTGTTGCCCGATATTTCCCATAATATCAACCAGTCCCGCTTTATTTATTTCACGATTGACCACTTTTGAGGCCAATGCCAGATCCCTTAAGAGTTGAGAGAATTCTCCGGCAGCGGAGGGATATTCGGTTTGCTTGCTTTTTATAAACCTGTCCAAGGTTACCCCGATTGGTAAAGCAATTCTGGATTTTTCCATTTGTAATGAAGGTGTCATTTATTAAATTCTTAATTACAAATTAAGATATAATTATTGATCTTCCCCCGAAAAGGCGGTCCTAAAATAAGCGTACTATTACGGATAAAGGATTCCTATAGTTAAATGTCACACTAAATAGTCGATTTCTTCATTTCTTTTACTGCATAATCAACCGCCCTTGCAGTAATGGCCATGTAAGTCAGCGATGGATTTTGGGTTGACGTAGAAGTCATACAGGAGCCATCGGTTACAAATACATTTTTACAGGCATGCAACTGGTTCCATTTATTAAGCAAAGATGTTTTGGCATCATGCCCCATACGTACACCGCCCATTTCATGAATATCCAATCCCGGCGCCTGTTTACTGTCGGATGTTTTGATATCATAGAATCCGGCACGGGTAAACATTTCTGTTAACTGCTCCTGGTAGTCCTTTACCATTTTCTCGTCATTATCATCATACGCAATATTGATCCTCAGCTGCGGAATACCCCATGCATCTTTCCGGTCCTTATCAAGCGTAACAAAATTGCTTTCTTTGGGAATGGTTTCACCCATCATATGTGAGCCCACATTCCATGGCCCCAATTCACGTTTATTGGTAGCGGATTTAAGATATTCTCCAAACCCTTCGGTATGCCTGTTTATTCCGCGGTTGGCAGAAAACCCGGCGGCATAGCCCCTGAGAAAATCGGTTTCCTGCTTTTCCACATTTCTAAACCTGGGTATATACGCACTGGTAGGTGAACGTCCATCTGTGGTTTTATCCAGCATCCCATCAAATTTACCGGATACCCTTGCACGGTAATTATGGAATGCCACATATTTACCAAGCAGGCCATTATCATTTCCCAATCCGGCCGGAAAACGGGAAGAGGTTGAGTTCAACAATATCAGGTTGGTATTCAATACCCCTGCATTTACAAAAATGATCCGGGCAAAATACTCGGTTTCTTTTTTAGTAACCGCGTCAATCACTTTTACACCGGTTGCTTTTCCGGCCTTGTCATCATAGATAACGGAATGTACCACCGCTTGTGAAACCATGGTAAGGTTACCGGTACGTTCTGCCCAGGGAATGGTGGATGAATTGGAACTGAAATATCCGCCAAACGGACAACCCCTCTGGCAAAGGTTTCTATTCTGGCATTGAGCTCTTCCCTGATCAAGGTGAATTTGTTTAGGCTCAGTTATATGAGCGCAACGTCCATAAATAATATGACGGTTCTGATAATTTTTAGCAACAAAGTCTTTGAAATAATTTTCTACACATGACAGGTCAAGGGCCGGCAAAAATTCTCCGTCGGGCAATATGGCAAGGCCATCTTTATTACCTGAAATACCTGCAAATTTTTCTACATGGCTATACCAGGGCGCCAGGTCTGTATACCTGATGGGCCAGTCAACGGCAAAACCATCCCGTTTGGGTCCTTCAAAATCATACCCGCTCCATCTTTGTGTTTGCCTTGCCCATAACAATGATTTTCCACCTGTCTGGTATCCGCGGATCCAGTCGAACGGCTTTTCCTGTATATACGGATGTTCCGTATCCTTTACTAAAAAATGCATGGCATCTTCCCTGAAAGCATAACAACGGCTAACAACCGGGTTGGCATCTTTGATATCTTTGGGAATCTCATTGCGGTGTTCAAATTCCCAGGGCATTTTATTGGTGGTAGGATAATCCCGCAAATGTTTTACTTCCGGCCCTCTTTCCAACACAAGGGTTTTCAATCCCTTTTCAGTAAATTCTTTTGCCGCCCATCCCCCACTCATACCGGAACCAATTACAATAACGTCAAATGTATTTTTCATATTTCCCATTATAGTATGTCTTAGATTATGCAGGAACACATCCATGGTACCTGCCCGGAATGAGCTCATATACCTGGACCCTGGTGAGAAAAAATTCAGAACTGGTATAAGCCTGGATAGTATATCGTTTTACTGTTTTGAAAAAAGCAGCCAGACCGAATGTATCATCTTTGATGACAATAAGTTCTTTTAAAACCTTTTTGCGTTCTGCAGTGTTGCAATCCAAAAAATGTTTCCCGGAACTTGTTTTACTGAAATCATTGAAAGCAGTAAGCCCGCTGATGAATGTATCCTGGTCTTCTTTTGAGGTACAGTCATCCACCATCTTTAAAACAAAAAGGTGCGCGGAGATGTCTTTTGCTCCGGGGGTAGTTGTTTTGGGTATGATGGATTCGCAGAGTTCGGCGAGCATCTGTTCATCATCATTGCTGATATTGATCTTTTTCAGTAAGATTGATGATTTGCTTTTATCTGAGAGGCAGGAAGGGATGAGCGCCATTCCGGCGCCCATAAAAACAAACTGTTTCAGCAATTTTCTCCGGTTGATCATTGGCAGGCAAGGTTAAGAGGGAAAAATTAATAAAAAAGCGGTAAATAATGCCAAACGGATAAAATGTTCAACAAATTTGATTGAATAGTATTAGCAGGCGTTCCCCATATTTGCCAGAAAACCTCCATCGACTGATATCGTTTCACCGGTTATATAAGAAGCCCGGCTCATGGCAAGAAAGGCCACCGTATTAGCAATTTCTTCAGTTGAAGCAATTCTGCCTAAAGGAGTATGATTGATTACATACTCTTTTAAAGTCTCATTTTGCAATAATCTGTTTATTCTATCCGTTCCGGTAAACCACGGAGCTACCGCATTAACCCTGATATGATACGGCGCCCATTCAACAGCCAGGCATTTGGTAAGCTGAATAACGGCCGATTTACACATTGCATACATTGCCCCGGTTCCAACATTGGTAATACCCGCTACTGACGCCATATTAATAACTGAAGCAGCCGGTGATTTTGATAATAACGGAAAAAATAAACGCAACATGTCAATAGCGCCAAACAAATTGACATTGAAAATATTCAAATACTCGGCATCAGAATAATCTATAAATGATTTAGGTAAATTACCGCCTGCATTATTAACTAATATATCAACCGAAGTGGTTTTATCAGCAATGGTCCGGAATATTTTCTGATGATGCTTTTTGTTACATATATCAGCGGCTATCCCGGTAACAGGATGGCCTTCATCATGCCACTGATGTATACATGCATCGAGTATTGCCTCATCCCGGGCAATAATAATTAAATTAGCGCCCAAATTCAAAAATTCCTTTGAAATGGCTAAACCGATGCCCTTGGTTCCACCTGTAATAATGGCTGTTTTACCGTTTAAATTCCAACTCATGTATATAAATTTTAAAATTAAAACATAACAATTAAAAATTCATGAAATACTATATTTTTGCAGAAAGAAATTGCAGTTAGTTCACTCCATAGCCGAATATAATAGGTTTATTTCTACAAACAGGAATATAAATAATATTGGATTTGTGCCAACCATGGGCGCTTTACACGACGGGCACACCAGTCTTATTCAAAAATCCATCTCTCAAAAAGAATTTACGGTATGCAGTATTTTTGTAAATCCTCATCAGTTTAATGACAAATCAGATTTTGAAAAATACCCGAAAAGAGTTGAAAATGATATCTTATTATTAGAAAGCGCAGGTTGTGACATGGTTTTTTTACCTGAAGCGAATGAGCTATATGGCATTCATTACAGGCAACCTTTTTATGAACTTGGAAAGCTGGAGAATATATTTGAAGGCAAATACAGGCCGGGTCACTTTCAGGGTGTATGTGCGGTAATCGATCGGTTGATTGAAATTATCAAACCATCAACCATTTACTTAGGAAAAAAAGATTTTCAGCAATGCAAAGTAATAGCGGAGCTCTTTAGATTAAAAGGATGGAAAAATAAAATCAAAATTGTAGTTTCAGAAACGATAAGAGAAAAAAACGGATTAGCATTAAGCAGCAGGAATCTAAGGCTTTCAAAACAGGGCATACACAAAGCCGGCAACCTGTTTAAAGCATTACAGGAAGCGAAAGAAATATTACTAAACGCTGATGAAGGTGTTGAATTTTATCAATTGAAAAATAAAATGACCCGTTTTCTGCTTAACAATGGTTTTGAAAAAGTAGATTATTTTGAATTAGTTGACAATGATTTTAATGTTGTTCCGGTTTTTAATAAAACGGCCGGTAAAAATATTTTAATTACAGCGGCCTCTATTGAAGGAATCCGATTAATTGACAATTTAGACATAGTATCCTGAATGAATACAAATACAAACAGAAAAAAAGTAACGACAAAAGTCTTAAAAGAAAAAAAAGCAACCGGTGAAATCATATCCATGCTGACTGCTTATGATTATACTTTTGCCAAAATTTTTGATCGGGCCGGCATTGATATCTTACTGGTAGGCGACAGCGCGGCAAAT
>CAYHTC010000012.1:17496-18431 GCA_964359445.1 uncultured Sediminibacterium sp.
CCTGTTTTTCAACAACTTTACCCATCACGCTTGAGCAAATGATTTATCATGCCGGCGCGGTAGTAAAGGCGTCCGAAAAATCAATGGTAGTAGTAGATCTGCCATTTGGATCTTACCAGGTAAATGAGAATGACGCGGTTTATTCAGCTATCAGAATCATGAAGGAATCAGGCGCGAACGCGGTGAAGATGGAAGGGGGAAAGGAAATTACAGCATCTGTCAAAAAAGTGGTTACTACCGGAATTCCTGTAATGGGGCACCTGGGTTTAACGCCTCAAAGTATCAATCAGTTAGGATCCTATGAAGTTCAGGCAACTAATCAAACAGCGTATGACAATCTGATTAAAGACGCGCTTCTTTTACAGGAAGCAGGTTGTTTCGCGATTGTACTTGAAAAAATACCCGCTAAACTGGCCAGGGAAGTTACCGGTAAACTATCCATACCAACCATTGGTATTGGAGCAGGCAATGAATGTGATGGCCAGGTTTTAGTCATGCATGATATGCTTGGTCTCAACCCGGATTTTAACCCAAAATTCGTACGTAAGTATATTGATTTGAACAATTTAATAAGTGAAGCTGTGAGTCAATATATTTTTGATGTTAAACAAAGAATCTTTCCTGATAATTCCGAGTCTTATTAAGATCAATAATGAATAGTACTAACCATTTTCTTCTCCAATTTCAGTTTTAATCGCCTGAATGCACAAAAAAGCCCCAAACGGGGGCTGATTACAAAATTATAGCGGGAAATTTCACCTTTCATTTCCAACAGCAACTCTTTATTCACTTCAGAAAAATTATTGACGAAATTTAAGGGGTTCTGAATTTCGTGGTCAATACCCGCGGTAGCTCTACCGGGCTGGCCATTTTTTCAGACTGGATAAGTTTGGATTGAGTGGATTTTAAATTTCCCAGTGTTGTTCTTAGCTCTG
>CAYHTC010000013.1:0-18388 GCA_964359445.1 uncultured Sediminibacterium sp.
ATGTGTTGATTTGTCCCATCAGGTGCAGTGGCAACCAGGGAGCCATTTCCAATTTAACGGGGCTTCGGGTAGTTTGTTTGCCAACTGGTTTTGATAAACGGTTCAATTTGCCAACCAGCATCACTCTTATTGGAAAGTTGTACGATGAGGCCACCCTGCTGGCCGCCGCCAAAGCGCTCCAGGATGCCACACCCTGGGAAGAGGCGCATCCGCCAATGTTTAAATAAGAGTCTTTTTCTTACCGCATCTCTGAGGAGTGCGGCAGGGTTGTGATTTTAAAAGACAATGAGTTATTTCATAATTTGCAAAACATCAATCAACTAATCATGCGAAAAATTTTAACTGGCGGTCTGTGTTTTATGTTGTTCATTAATCAACCGGTATCTGCTCAAAAGACAATTACCGGTTTCACAGAAAAAAATTCTAATGAACAGAAGTTGCGGGAACAAAAATTTGATGCATTGCTTAGTGCAGAAAGGATTGGACAAACCATTAAAGAATTATCTGCGGCGCCACATCATGTAGGTTCTGTGGGTGGAAAGGCGGTAGCCGATAATATGTTAGCCAAATTTAAAAGCTGGGGATGGGAGGCAAAAATAGAGACTTATCAGGTATTATTTCCCACGCCTAAAACAAGGGTGCTGGAAATGATTTCGCCTACTGTATATAAGGCGTTGCTAAAAGAACCGGTATTAAAAGAAGATGGCACATCAGGACAGGCAGATCAATTGCCCACCTATAATGCCTGGAGCGCCGATGGTGATGTGAGCGGCGAACTGGGTTTTGTGAATTATGGTTTACCCGAAGATTATGAAATACTGGATGCATTGGGTATAAGTGTAAAAGGGAAAATAGCCATTGCTAAATATGGCCGTAGCTGGAGAGGAATTAAACCCAAAGTAGCGCAGGAGCACGGGGCCATTGGTTGCCTGATTTATTCGGACCCCAAAGACGATGGATATTACCAGGGAGATGTATATCCGGCGGGCGCCTATAAAAATGAATATGGTGTACAGCGCGGTTCAATAATGGATATGGTAGTGTATCCCGGCGACCCCTTAACACCGAATATTGGCGCTACTGAAAATGCAAAAAGACTGGATCGGCAGGAAGCAACCAATTTATTAAAGATACCCGTATTGCCAATCAGCTATCACGATGCCAAACCATTACTGGAGGCATTGGAGGGGCCGGTAGCTCCGGCTGAATGGAGGGGCGCCCTGCCTTTTACCTATCATATTGGTCCGGGAAAAACCAAAGTGCATTTAAAAGTCGATTTTGACTGGAAGTTACATCCTGCCTACAATGTAATTGCCACCATAAAAGGATACCAATATCCTGATCAATGGGTAATACGCGGAAACCACCATGATGCATGGGTAAATGGCGCCGGAGACCCCATCAGCGGCATGGCGGCCTTACTGGAAGAGGCACGGGCCATCGGGCAATTAGTAAAAGGGGGATGGAAACCCAAACGTACACTCGTTTATTGTGGATGGGATGCGGAAGAACCCGGTTTATTGGGTTCAACAGAATGGGTAGAAGATCATGCTGCGGAACTACAACAAAAAGCGGTGGTATATATTAATTCAGATGGTAATGGCAGGGGCTTTTTAGGAGTGGAAGGATCACACGCGTTAGAAACGCTGGTTACTGAGATCAGTAAAGAGGTGATGGACCCGCAAACCAGGGTGAGCGTATTTGAAAGAGCCAAGGCAAAAGCTGTCATCAACGCGTCAGGTGCTAAAGAGAAAAAAGAAGCATTGGGTAAAACTAATTTTGCCGTGGGCGCCATGGGATCGGGGTCTGATTATTCCTCTTTTATTCAACACCTTGGTATTTCTTCACTTAACCTTGGATATGGCGGAGAAGACGGAGGGGGTGAATACCACTCTATATATGATTCGTATGATGATTACCGCCGCTTTAAAGATTCTACGTTCGCCTATGGCGTAGCTTTATCAAAAACGGCGGGACGGGCCGCATTGCGTATGGCAGACGCTGACCTCCTGCCCTTTGATTTCAGGAGTTTGTATAAAACCGTTAGCGGTTACGTAAAAGATCTGATGGACAAAACAGAACAGTTACGCGAAACCACTGCAACGGAAAACCTGGTTATCGGCTCGAACAGCTATGCATTAGCCAATGATCCGACCGATCATTTAAAAATACCCACTCCAAAATCAGAAGTGCCGTATCTGAATTTTTCACCATTGCAAAATGCCGTGACTGAACTGGAAAAAAGCAGCGGGCGTGTAGCAGAAGCCTGGAGCAAAACCGTTGCTTCCGGCACAGATCATGGCGCAACGGATCAATCTTTATACAGGGCGGAACAAGAATTGCTGGCAGAAATTGGGTTACCCCGCAGGGCGTGGTACAAACATACAATATATGCACCCGGATTTTATACGGGCTATGGTGTAAAAACAATTCCCGGTGTACGCGAGGCCATTGAACAGCGCAACTGGAAAGAAGCGCAGGAACAGATTGTAGTAGTAGCTGCTGCCATTAACAGGCTGTCTGCTTATTTGCAAAAAATAAAATAGGCTGTTTAAATATTTTGAAGTGAAAAAAATAGTTTTTGTTGGTGTTTATCTGTGTTTACTAACCGGTGTTGGTGTTGCACAAAAAAAACCGGTTAGTAAAAACGTTCCAATAAGTTCTTTACAACTGATAGGAGAATATGACGTGCCGCACAATCTTTTATTTTTGGGTACAACCATTGGCGGCTTATCGGGGATAGACTATGATAGTAAACACGGTGTTTATTATATGATTTCTGATGACCGCTCTGCGATCAATCCGGCACGCTACTATACCGCAAAAATTTTTTTCAATGAAAAAAAAATAGACAGCGTGGTATTTGTAAAGGTAACCACACTATTACAGAAAAACGGAACAGCCTACCCCAATACCAAACAGGATCCGGCACACACGCCGGACCCGGAAGCCTTACGATATAATTCTGTTACCGGGCAAATGATCTGGACAAGCGAAGGCGAAAGGATAGTAAGAGGAAATGATACGGTACTGCAAAATCCTGCCATCACCCTCATCTCTCCTGACGGAAAATATATAGATACAGTTCCTTTACCAAAAAATTTGCGCATGCGCGCTACTGAAATTGGTCCTCGCCAAAACGGGGTGCTCGAGGGAATGAGTTTTGCGAATGGACATAAAACGTTCTATGTAAACGTAGAAGAACCTTTGTATGAGGATGGCCCGCGGGCAGACACAACAAAAAACAATCCATGGATACGGATTTACCTGTTTGATGTAGCCACGAAAAAAAACAAAGCGCAGTATGCGTATCAATTAGATCCTGTTGCTTATCCTTCCAAACCGGCTGATGCATTTAGGGTAAATGGCATACCGGATTTGCTTTCTGCGGGAGAGGATCAGCTCATTGTTTTGGAAAGGTCTTTTTCTACTGGCCGCCTGTCCTGTACTATTAAAATATTTTTGGCCAGCCTGAAGGGTGCCGGCAATATTAAAGGGGTTGCATCGCTCAAAGCAACACCACCCGTGAATCCGGTAACGAAAAAATTATTACTGAACATGGATGTATTGGGTATTTATATAGACAATGTAGAAGGCATCACATTCGGCCCCATATTACCCAATGGCCACCGAACACTCGTATTGGTTGCCGACAATAATTTTGCGGCATTTGAAAAAACCCAAATCTTCGTTTTCGAAATAATACCCTGAAGCCACAGGGCGGTTGCCGCTCATTGCTCTGAACGTACAAGTGAGTGACACAACTGCCGATGCCATGAAAAACAAAAGCCCATAACATCCTATCAACTTTTAACTTTACACCCCAAATGCCAGACCACCCGATATGCCCTTCAAACTAAACGCATCTTACTCTCCTGCCGGCGATCAGCCCTCTGCTATTGCGCAGCTAACAGAGAATGTAAATGATGGAGAGCAGTTTCAAACTTTATTGGGTGTAACGGGCTCCGGAAAAACGTTTACGATTGCCAACCTGATACAGAATACACAGCGGCCCACACTGGTGTTGACGCACAATAAAACACTGGTGGCACAATTATATGGCGAGTTCAAACAATTTTTTCCGGATAATGCGGTGGGCTATTTTGTAAGCTATTATGATTACTACCAGCCCGAAGCGTATATGCCTGTGAGCGATGTGTATATTGAAAAAGATCTGAGCATTAATGAAGAGCTTGATAAGCTTCGCCTTCAGGCAACCTCGCAATTACTGAGCGGAAGACGTGATATTATTGTAGTAGCGAGTGTGAGTTGTATTTATGGAATGGGTAATCCTACAGAATATGAGAATGGAATTATCCGTATACACAAAGGACAGGTGATTTCGCGTCAGGGATTTTTGCATGCGCTGGTGAATTCTTTATATAACAGATCGCAGGGCGATTTTAACCGGGGAACCTTTCGGGTAAAGGGCGATACGGTAGACATTAACCTGCCTTATGTGGATTTTGGTTACCGCATTACTTTTTTTGGTGATGAGATAGAAGGGATCGAAAGTATTGAAACATCGGGCAGTAAAAGAATTGGTATGATGGAAAATGCGGCCATCTTCCCCGCAACCCTATACCTCGCACCCAAGGATATGATTGTGGAAGTGATGCACGAGATACAGGATGAGATGATGGCCCAGGTGGAATATTTTAAAAGTACTGGCAAATACACGGAAGCGCAAAGACTAAAAGAGCGTGTTGAATACGATATTGAAATGATACGCGAACTTGGGTATTGTAATGGAATTGAAAACTATTCACGCTTTTTCGACAGGCGTAAACCGGGTACCAGGCCATTTTGTTTACTGGATTATTTTCCGAAAGATTTTTTGTGTGTGATAGATGAGAGTCACCAGACCATTCCGCAGGTAGCAGGAATGTATGGTGGCGACAGAAGCCGAAAAATGGTATTGGTGGATTATGGTTTCCGTTTACCCAGCGCGATGGATAACCGCCCATTAAATTTTCATGAGTTTGAAAGCCTGATAGGCCAGACCATTTTTGTAAGCGCCACCCCCGGCGATTATGAACTGGAAAAAACCGGCGGTGTGGTGATAGAACAGATTGTACGACCAACGGGATTGCTGGATCCGCCTATCGAGATCAGGCCCAGTGTGAATCAGATAGATGATCTGCTGGACGAGATTGATAAAACGGTTAAGCGGGGCTACCGTGTATTGGTAACAACGCTTACCAAGCGCATGGCCGAAGAGATGGACAAATACCTGGGCCGCATCAACATTAAATCTAAATATATTCATAGCGATGTGGATACGCTGGAGCGTGTGGAAATATTGCGGCAATTGCGTTTGGGTGAGATTGATGTATTGGTGGGTGTGAACTTATTGAGGGAAGGATTGGATTTACCGGAGGTTGCATTGGTAGCGATACTGGATGCCGATAAAGAAGGTTTTTTACGGAACGAAAGATCGCTTACGCAAACGGCTGGCCGAGCGGCACGTAATGTAGATGGCCGTGTAATTTTTTATGCAGATAAGATGACAATGAGTATGCAGCGAACCATTGATGAAACCGCGCGCAGGAGGGAGAAACAGGTGGCATATAATATAGAACACAATATTACGCCGGCAACCATTATCAAATCGCGCGAGCAGGTATATGCGCAGGGTTCAGTACTTGACATCAAAGGCTATGACCCGTCAAACCCCTATGCCTTACAACGCGATGCAGAAATAGTGAACACCATGGCAGCAGAAGAACAGGAAACCTACCGGACCATCCCGCAGATGGAAAAAGCGATCAGCAAAACAAAAAAAGAAATGGAGAAAGCGGCAAGGGATCTTGATTTTATTGAAGCGGCCAGGTTGCGTGATGAAATGTTTAGGTTACAGAAAGAGCTGGAGAGGATGAAGCGAGGGTAAACATTGCCGGCCACCGACCCTTTCAATCATCTTCCATATCTTTATTCCGCAAACAACCCAACAGAGATTGCGCTAAATAACGCCACAGTGCCAAAGGGGAACGTATGAAACAAGAAGAACAACTGACACACAATAATAAAACAAACGACGAAAAATGGTAATAGAGCCCAAAATCAGAGGATTTATTTGTTTGACTTCACATCCTAAAGGATGCGAAAAAAATGTGTTAAAACAAATCGACTACATCAAATCAAAAGGACAAATTGAAGGGCCTAAAAATGTATTGGTAATTGGCGCTTCAACAGGTTTTGGATTGGCATCAAGAATTACCAGCGCTTTTGGTTCAAACGCTTCGACAATCGGGGTCTTTTTTGAAAAAGGACCACAGGAAGGGAAGACGGCTTCACCCGGTTGGTATAATAGTGCGGCTTTTCAAAACCAGGCAAAAAGGGCCGGACTTTATGCAAAAAGTATAAATGGTGATGCCTTTTCGGAAGAAGTTAAAAAGAAAGCCATCGACCTGATTAAATCGGATTTAGGCAAAGTAGATTTAGTGATTTATAGTTTGGCTTCACCGGTAAGAACACATCCTGTAACAGGTGTAACGCATCGTTCAGTACTAAAACCAATTGGCAATATTTATACAAATAAAACGGTTGACTTCCATACGGGCATCGTTTCAACTATTTCCATTGATCCCTGTTCGGAAGACGACATTACGAATACGGTTGCTGTAATGGGGGGCGAAGACTGGGAAATGTGGATTGATGCCTTAATCGAGGCGGATGCATTAACCAATAATGCAATGACAATTGCTTATTCATATATTGGACCCTCCCTGACCGAAACGGTTTATCGCAAAGGAACCATTGGAAAAGCCAAAGACCATTTAGAAGCGACAGCTTTTAAGATTTCCGATAAATTAAAAAGCATACATGGCAAAGCATACGTTTCTGTAAACAAGGCGTTGGTTACACAAGCCAGTTCTGCAATACCTGTTATACCCTTATACATTTCTTTACTCTACAAGGTGATGAAAGAAAAAGGAATACATGAAGGTTGTATAGAACAAATTCAACGTTTATTTAAAGAACGATTATTTACAGGAAAGGAAATTCCTACTGATGAAAAGGGCAGAATTCGGATTGATGATTGGGAAATGAGAGAAGACGTTCAAAAAAAGATTGCTGAAATATGGCCACAGGCCAGTACCGAATCACTTCCTGGCATTGGTGACTTACCGGGGTACAAGTCTGATTTTTTAAACTTATTTGGTTTTGAATTTTCGGGCGTTAATTATTCAGAAGACGTTAATGAAAACATAGCCATTGAGGGATTACAATAACAGTATAAAATTAATGAATAGAAGTTTGTATTTTCAGTACCTAAAACTATCATATGAAACTATTTTTAACAGCCGGCTTGTTTTTGGTTACTTCGTTCACCTCCTTTTCACAGGATAAAACCAAAGAACCCCTTTCGCCTGATAAAAACAAAGAACTACAAACGGTGGAGGCTTCCTGCGGCCAGTGCCAGTTTGGGTTGCCAGGAAAAAGCTGCGACCTCGCTGTTCGCATCAAGGGGAAAGCTTATTTTGTGGATGGTTCTAATATTGATTCGCACGGAGATGCGCATGCGAATGATGGGTTCTGCAGTGCGATACGAAAAGCCAACGTACAAGGCGAAGTGGTTGATGGTCGGTTTAAAGCAACTTATTTTAAACTCATGCCCGAAAAGCCTAAAAACGGCAAAGACAAGCAATAAATTTTTTGAAAGGATGGTTAGTAAAAAAGCATACTAAGCAGACACTAAATTATTTTAGTAACAAATCCGCTTTTGTTTTTATCAATTTCCATATACTGTTAATGTAACCGTATAGTTTCCGGGTAATATCCAGGGTACATTTTTATTGGGTACGGCGTTTTCGTTGCAGAGGAGGCTGACCAATAAATTTTTCATAGGGATGTATTAATTATTTTTTAATCACCAGGTATGCTCCTGCAATCAGCATAACCGACCCCAATATTTTAACCCAACTGATATTTGTTTGCGGCAGGCCAAACAGTCCAAAATGATCATACAATAAAGCCACGATAAACTGGGAAGCGATAACCAAAGCAAATACATTGGCAGAGCCGATACGCTGTACGGTAAATATAACAACGGTTACGAAGAAGGCGCCCAATAAACCACCTGAGTATTTGTATAACTGGATGCCTTTTATTTGTTCAAAAGAGGGAATCGGCTGTTTGGTACCAATAATAATTAAACCGAGGATTACGGTACCCACTAAAAAAGAAACAAATGCCGCCACCCATGGGTTATTTATGGCAACCCTTAACTGGCTGTTAACTCCAGCTTGTGTAGTAATGGTTATGCCGGCAAGCGCCGGCAGGATGTAAAATAAATATTTCATATTCATAAAGTTAAACCACCCGGTTTTATTTCAGTCTCTCTGTTATAGCTTTTCGTAAAGCTCCCGCAGTTTCTCCCTGGTCATAAATTTCTCCCAGTCTTTACCTAATGCGTTTTCCCATAAGGGCTTCATGCTGAGAGAAACGTTGATCATGGTATCAAATTGTTCATCGGTCAATCCTTTACAGATGCCCGTGGGGAGGTCTATTTTATTTTTTTCAACCATGTATTTAAACTCTTTCACGCTTGTAGGATAATATTCTTCGAGATGGTTCATCACGATACAGTTTCCAATTCCGTGTTTGGTTCCCAGTAAATAGCTCAATCCATAACTTACCGCGTGTGCCACACCTACCTGCGAGTAGGCGATACTCATGCCACCTGCATAGGAGGCCATCATCAACTGATCGTCACATTCATCATCCCAATGATTTTTATCGACAAATACTTTTTGGCAAAGCTGCAAAGCTTTTTCTCCATAGCTTTTACTGAATTCGTTCAGGTAGGTGCCTTCGAGACTTTCAATGCAATGAATATAACAGTCCATGCCGGTATAAAATCGCTGGTTCTCAGGGGCGCCCCTGGTCAGTTCCGGATCAAGTATAATCTGGTCGAATGGTGTAAAATCGCTGTTCATACCCAGTTTCCGGGTAGGGCCGGTTAAAACGGTGGTTCGGCTTACTTCGGCGCCGGTACCACTTAAAGTTGGAATACCTGCTTTATATACACCCGGGTTTTTAACCAGATCCCAACCCTGGTAGTCGGCAGATGAGCCGGGGTTGGTCATCATAAGCGAAACAGCTTTGGCAAGGTCCATGGCAGAACCGCCCCCAACACCTATTACACCGCTGATGGCGCCAAACTCGTCTTTTAATTCCTGAGTAAGGGCATCTACCTGTTTGGTCTTGGGTTCAAAGGTTACGTCAACAAAAAGAATCTTGTCTTTACCACGAACAGGAATACGGTTCACCAGGGGCCTACCCTTAAAAAAATGATCTACTAAAAAGATCATTGGCGCGTCCTCTTTTCTTTGCGGGGCTAAAATTTCATCCAATTGGTTAAAACTGCCCCGGCCATAGACCACATAGTTTACCATCTTAAAATTTCGAAAACGCATATTTACTTTTTTTAACAGATATGGATTTTCTGATCATGAACAGTAACAGAACCATACAGAAAGGCCGGGATTCAGAAAAACCTTTGCAAACCTACTTTAGAAAGGGGTAACTTCAAATAAGTTTTTTTGATAATGGTTTTGATGTTTTGTTCTTTAAAGGAGTCCTTAACACCCCGGATAAATAAACTTTTTGCAATTCAGATTCATATAACTTTAACATATAGGAGTCAATTGTATACCCGTTTTCAGCCCTATGATGTTATTGTTCTGTAAACCCAACCTACCTGTTTCGGCCGGAATTGCCTTGCTTGATAACGCAATCACAAGAGCCATTGCCAAATACATGAGCACAGACTTTTTGTTGCTGGTTGTTCAGGTAATGGTTATTGCTATTGCTTTGGTTGTTTCCGCCATTTATATTTCCCTTTTTTATAAAAAGCGAAAATATTTTTATACCAGACGCATCCAAAAATATCTGGAGCCCCTGATCTCCGAAATATTAATGGAAGAATCCGGCAAATTGCCAGGGATAGAACGCCGGATTTTCAGGATTTTGAATAATTCAGTTGCGGGGCAGTATGCAATCGATGAACTGGTACGCTGTAAAAAAAATTTTTCCGGATCTGTTTCTGCCAGTATTGTAGCGCTGTATATTCAATTGGGACTAAAAAAATTATCACAACAAAAACTGGCCAATAAAAAATGGCATATTAAGGCGAGGGGCATTCAGGAGCTATATATGATGGATCAGAAAGACGTATTAAAAACGATCTATTACAATACTAACAGCAGGAATGAGTTTGTACGTATGGAGGCACAAACCGGGGTAATTAACCTTACCGGATTTGCCGGTCTCCGGTTTCTTGATGTTATTTCTTATCCTTTAACAGAATGGCAGCAGTTGAAGTTACTGGAGCAATTAAAGCTTTATCCCGAAAGAGAGGGCCTTTCTGAAAATATTCCTAAATGGCTTCGGTCAAAAAATGAAACGGTAGTAATTTTTGCATTAAAGCTGGCGGATGAGTACCAGCAATTCGGGGTGCGGGATTATGTAGTTGGTTGTTTGGAACATACCAATCATTCTGTTCGCAGACAGGCTATCAAAACACTGTTGCGTTTAGAAGACGAAGAAACGCCCGCTATATTGCTGGCTTATTTTAATAGTGAACCTTTTATTAATCAGGCATTTATCCTGGATGCATTGCGAACGCTTGCAACCGGGAGGGAAACGGATTTCCTGATTGGGTTGCTGGATCATCCAAACGACACCATCAAATTAAAAGCCGCGGTTATACTGGCAGAGTGTTTTGATGAGGGATTGGGGATTTTGGAAAAAAGAGGCATGGAACAACCAGAGCCGCATCAAAGAATTTACAGGCACGTAAAAACAGTAAAATGAACTGGAGTATCGCCGCTGACATATTATTTAGCATTCTTACATACGGGGTATTTACTTATTCTGTCTTGCTGTTGCTTTCCTATACTTTAATTGGGTTATTCTCGATTGGAGAAACACAAAAATATTTAAGGAAGAACCGTTTTACCGATTACCGTGTATTGGCGGCCTCGGTTTATGCACCCACTGTAAGTATTATTGCACCTGCCTATAATGAGGGTAAATCGATTGTTGAAAATGTAAGATCATTATTATCTATTTTCTATACGAATCTTGAAGTAATTATTATCAATGATGGCAGTAAAGATGACACGCTGGCTAAACTAATTGATGCATATGACCTGGAGAAAGTAGAATTTTTTGTAAACCTACAAATTCCGGCAAAAGAGATCAGGGGTATTTATAAGAGTAAAAATGTTATCAATCATAAACTGATTGTTGTTGATAAAGTAAATGGTGGGAAGGCGGATGCGCTGAATGTAGGAATCAATGTATCTGCTAATAATTATCTTGTTTGTATTGATGTTGATTGTATTCTGGAGCAGGATGCGCTGCTGAAAATGGTAAAACCGTTTTTAGAACAAACGGATAAAAGGGTAATTGCTTCGGGGGGTGTGGTACGTGTGGCTAATTCCTGCGTAATTGAAGACGGGCGTTTAATTAAGGTAAGGCTGGCGGATGATTACCTGCCACGCATTCAGATACTGGAATATATACGTGCATTTATTTTAGGAAGGATGGCATGGAGTCGTTTGAATGGTCTCATGCTTATATCAGGTGCCTTTGGTGCTTTTGATAAGGAAATTGCTATTAAGGCCGGTGGGTATAACCATAATACAGTTGGAGAAGACATGGAACTGGTTGTAAGGATGCGGCGATATATGGAGGAGAAGAAGGAAGACTATATTGTTACCTATATACCAGATCCATTATGCTGGACCGAGGTTCCCTCTACTTTTCAAATACTGGGCAGGCAGCGAAATCGCTGGATACGCGGAACCTATGAAACACTCATGTTTCATAAAGTGATGTTTTTTAATCCAAAGTACCGGGTACTCGGAATGTTGAGTTATCCCTACTGGTTTTTTTTCGAACTATGTGCGCCCATCATTGAATTTATCGGATTTATCTTTTTCGTAATTTTTGCGTGGAACGGTTTTTTAAATTGGAGTTTTTTCTTTTCCTTTTTTTTATTTATCATTTGTTTTGGTTATTTATATTCTGCGTTTGCTATCTTGATGGAAGTATTAAGCTTCAATCAATATAAGAGACGAATTGATATTTTCCGGCTGCTATTAACCGGAATGACAGAACCATTTTATTATCATCCATTCGTGGTATGGAGCGCTATTAAGGGATACCTGGATCTGCTCAAAAAGAAAAAAGGTTGGGGAGAGATGACCCGGCAGGGCTTTGCCAAAAAAAAGGCGGTTCCCATACTTATCCCTGAACCGGGAACGCTACAGCCGGCTATGGCAGGGGTGTCTGCCGCCCCTGTGTCTGCGCCTCAAAATTTAAAAACAGGAGAAGAGAACGAAAAGCCGGTTTGGATAATGGAAAGAACAGTAATTCCTGCCATTAACAGGGTGGTTTCTTTTATTTCAAAATTATTAGGCTATTACATAAGTCGTGCCCTGGTACTGTTAGCCTTATTAATTGGCATGAGAGCTTTTGAGCTTATATATGAAACAGTTGTACACGGAACACCCGGGTTACTGGGTAAGGTAATTATTACCGGATTGGCAAAAGACATCACCTATTTTTTACAAATAAGCACCTGGGGCTATGTATTATTTGCACTGTTATTTTTAGTGCATAAGAAACTGGCGCATCTGATATTCATAATTGTTTCTATTCTCCTGTTGTTGATTCAGTTTTTCCTTTCTCAATATTTTGTCAGCACACTTGTTCCGCTGGGCGCCGATTTATGGGGCTATTCTCCGGCCGATATCAGGCAAACTATAGGAGCATCCGGCGGTATAAAGCTATCAATGATCATAGGGCTTGTATTGTTACTTGCCCTGACTATAACCTCTCTCATTCTTCTTCCTAAACGGATAAAGGCAAACAGATGGATAACGGTCAGTTTTTTCTCTTTATTTGTTCTGACTGCATTCACGAAAGCGCCAATGTTGATTTACGATTGGATGCCCGGGCAGGAATACAGTAATAATCTTTCACTAAATAAATCATGGTATTTCTTTAACGCATCCTGCAGGCATTTTTTCCCAACAGAAGAAGAACAGGATATTTATTCAAATAATTATTCCGGTGATTTTACAACAAGTGCAGATGACGCTAATTTGTCTGTCTTTCGTTATGTTGATGAAAAGAACTATCCTTTTCTTCATGTGGCAGACAGTACAAAAGATGTTTTGTCGCCGTTCTTTTCCAAATCAAGTCGTCCTCCTAATATTGTGATCATCCTGGTTGAGGGCCTGGGAAGGGCCTTTGCGAATAAGGGTGCATACCTGGGTAATTTTACTCCATTCATCGATTCACTTTCAGAAAACAGTTTGTATTGGGAAAATTTTTTAAGTGAGGGCGGCCGTACATTTGCGGCATTGCCATCTATTATAGGATCACTTCCCTTTGCTAAGAATGGGTTCAGCGAATTAGGTAATGCCATGCCCAAACACCTTTCTTTGCTCGCCCTGCTGAAGCAAAACGGGTATAATACTTCCTTTTATTATGGAGGTGATTCCCGTTTTGATAATATGGAAGCCTATCTGAACAACAACAGCATAGACTCTATTTATGACGAAAGAACCTTTCCGTCTGGTTTTGAAAAAATGCCATCGCAAAACGGATTTACCTGGGGATATGGCGACAAAGAATTATTCAGATATTTTCTGGCAACCCCCAAAAAACAAACACAACCACAACTGAGCGTGGTACTGACCGTTTCAACGCATAATCCATTTCTGATAAATGAGCAGAAGCGATATTATACTAAACTGGAAACACGCATGGCTGAACTTGGCTTTTCCGAAAAAACGAAGAGTCAGAACAGAAGATATAGAGATCAATACGCATCTATTTTGTATGCTGATGATGCGTTGAAGGATTTCATAAATCAATACAAACAAAGACCCGGATTCAACAATACGGTTTTCGTGATTACCGGCGACCACCGGATGCCTGAAATTCCTATGAGTACCAAAATAGACCGCTACCACGTACCATTATTAATTTATTCACCCCTATTACAAAGAAGAGCCAGGTTTTCTGCTATTTCAACACATTTTGACATCACACCCAGTCTCGCTGCCTGGCTTAAAGAAAGTTACGGATTACAAATGCCCGATACGGTTAGCTGGATTGGTAGCGGACTGGATACTACCAGACGGTTCCGGAATGTGCATGCCTACCCAATTATGCAAACCAAGACAGAAATTATTGATTTTGTGATGGGTAATTATCTTTTAAATGGAAACAACCTTTTCAGGATTAATACTAATATGGACCTCAGTCCCGAGAACAATGAAGCGAAAGTCAATGAGCTTAAGGCTGCTTTCAACAGGTTCAAGCAGAAAAATCAATTCTTTATTTCAACACTAAAAATGGTACCCGACAGCCTGCTTCGAAAATATACAATTCGTTAAGAGGGCTTCAGTGTTTTATAGTAATCATTCAGGATAGTGGTGACCAGTGGTTGATAAATTTTCCAGAAAAAAGCTTTTCTTTCCAAGGGCTCTCTGTTATTATACATGAGCCAGTTAAAATAAGGAGTTCCTTTAAAATAAGAAGAGGTTAACGTAACGGGGTTGTCGGCAAAATCTGCGGAAAAATAGAAGAAACGGTAATCCCTGTTAATGTGTACGGTTATAGCAGGGAAAATAGAGGGTAGTCCGAATTTATTTAATTCTTTTTTGCCCCGTTCATTGACATCAATGAAAAGGGTAGCCAAAACATGATTGAATGACGTATCCGGCTGTATAATATCAAACCAAAAGGAGTAAGAAGTTTTTTTAGGTAAGCCATAATGATGTTGACCCTCTTCCGATGAATACAGATAATGGAGTTCTTTTCGTAAATGGGTTTCGTTTTCTAATATTACCACTTTGTCATCTGAGTTAACAAAAGCAATACCGCTTTTCAAAAAAGGCCAGGCGCCCTTATGCTGGTTCTTATAATTTTTTACAAGCCAGGAAGGAAGTTCCTTATTTTTAGTTGTATCGAAAGAATTAAAATAACGGCCAATCCATCCGGTCCATTTGATTCCGAAACTAATTTCATAACCACTGCGAACGGCAGGTGATGTTGGTGAAGCGAGGCAATTAAATTCTGTTATGATTAATTTATGGTTAGCGCGCATTTGTTGCAATAAATACAGATCCTGTCTGCTCATTCCTCCATATACCATACCTGATCTTTCTTTATTATCACCCTGCTGGTACCACTCATTTTTATAAATGCCATAAGCATCTGTAATATAAGCGGCATCAGCATCAATGCTCAACTGGTCCAGTTGTGCCGGGTTGAAGCGTTCCAGTCCTTTTAGTTGAAAATTTTCTTTATCAAGAGGGAAAAAACCGAAATAATCATTTTTATGATTATACAGGGCGGTCTTTGTTTTAGAAAATTTTTCCTGGTTCAATACCCAGTTAAATGAAATATGTTCCTGCCCTTTGTTCGTTAAAACCGTTTTATCAATTATAGCCACCACCAGTTTTCTTTTGTCTGTACATAGCCAGATAACGAACATCCAGACAGGAAGCAGGAGCAGGATGAGAATAATGGCTCTGAGAAAGGAGCCAACACTTATTTTTAAAAACGCTGAAGCCATCCGATGCTGATTTGGTATTGATTTCCCTTGGTTTGAGGGCGGTATTCCTGGTTATACCAGCTTGCGTCCATTGTAAGAACACTGAGCTTTGCAATTTTACGTTTGAAAACGATGCCCGCTTTATAAGATATCAGCCTGAGTGTATTATCAAGTTGTATAGCGTTCAGCCGGTCATCAGGAGAAATACCATACCCAAGGGTTCCTCCAATCAGATCATCGGCGCTGCCGTAATAATATCGTGCAGAAAGACCGTAAGAGGCAGAAACCGTTTTGGTAAAATTGCTTGGTGTAATATAAGTACGGCCACTCAATAACCAGCTCTTATAGTATTTACCCAGAGAAGCGGTATAAATTAATGTGGGATCTCCGGAAAATTTCAGATAGCGTAAACCCAGTTCCCCTTCAAAGCTTTTTGGCAGATTGGCATATAAGGAAAATCCTCCGCGCCATTGGGGGAAAACGCCTACATTATCAGAATAGCCGGCAGTTACATAACTGTAAAAGGTTTTTGAAATTCTTGGATAGGCATCTATCTCATATTGGGTTCCGTTTTCTTTAAAACGATTAGCGAAATTAATTCGGGCGGTAACAGAGCCGATGCCCGTTGTTTTTGTATAGTCGATGCCGGCCAGGTGCCATGGGTCACTGAATTGTTTATCGAAATACACATAATCATACGTGATACTGATCTTGTTTTTGGTAGAAGATTCTTTGATTTTGTTTGCCATAGAACGGGCCCCGCTGTTATTCTTGTTTAATTTGAGCGCCTGGTTCACTGCTGCCTGCGCCTCTTTGTACAGGCGCATGGTATTTAATATTTTGGCTTTGTGAACCCATAAATTTTCTGATTCAGGATGGTATTTTATAGCAGCGTCTGTAACCTGTAATGCTTTGGGGTAATCATCATTCCAGTATTCCAGATCGGCGAGCGCTGAAGAAGCGTCTTCATAGTCTGGCTTTGTTTTCAATACATCATTAAAATAATAACGGGCACTGTCATATTCTTTAGACCAGCCATGAATCCTGCCCAGAAATATTTTAATGTCGGCATAATCAAGACTAATCTTCAGTGCCTTATATAAGTGAGCTTTTGCTGTTGGATAATCAGAATGATCAAAAGCCGCTTTTTTAGCTTCGCGAAGAAGCCCGTCTGATGATGTTGTATCCTGCCCGGATAAGGAGGTGGCTATCAATAAAGCAAAAACCAGGAAGAAAGCAGCACCCATTTTTTTTTCAGTGATCATGCAATTGTGGGTATGGTTTGTGAAACAAATGCATTTGATACCCGAAACCGCCTATCCGGGGTTCTTACGCCCCCCTGTTCATCAATCGCTTAACGCGGATAGCCAATTCATTCAGGCTAAATGGTTTGGTGATATAATCATCTGCTCCTAATTCAAACGCTTCCATCACCACTTTTTCCTGTTCCATAGCAGAAAGAATGATAATTGGCGTTTTTTTGGTTATACTTTTTCTAACAAACGATATGATTTCCAAACCGGAAGCATAAGGCATCATGATATCGGTAACAATGAGATCGGGAACTTCTTTTTCAATCTGTTCTATTGCTTGCCGGCCATCTGATGTGGAAATTACTTCATATCCCTCCTTCTTAAGTTTCAGCTCAATGGTCTTAAGTAACATGGGTTCATCTTCAGCAACTAAAATCTTCATGCAGGAGGACAATATTTCTACGAAAATAATTAATTTTCTTCGCTTTATGTATGCCTATTTTTGATCTGGTCAAGTTCTTTTCGGAGCGCTTTTTGTAATGCTGTGAACAATTCGGCAGCCTCTTTTACAAGTTCAGGTATTTTTTCCGTATTGGCTATATGTCTTGCATTTGATTCGATGGCGGCCAGTATTCCTGCCAGTTTGGTTGACTGTAACATACCTGCGGCACCTTTTATCTTATGTGCCTTTTTATACAAAGCTTCCCAATCTTTGTTTGCTGCCAACGGGGCCAGTTCTTTAAAATCCGTGGGCGTATTGTCGAGGAAAAATTCAACAACTTCTATTAAATATTTATCATCATCCAGTTCCCTGATCAGAGAGAGATCGAACAATGCTTTTTTTTCTTCTTTTTGCTGAACCTGATCAGCGGGCGCTTCATTTTTGTTATATAACAAACGTATCATCCGCGAATACAGATCATTAAAATCAAATGGTTTGATTATGAAATCATTCATACCTACCGAATGGCTTCTTTCCTGATCCTCTTTTAGTGCAGTAGCAGTCATGGCTACAATAGGTGTTTGCAAATTCATCTGTTCGCGGAGATAAATGGTTGTTTCATATCCATCCATCACCGGCATCTGCAGGTCCATAATGATGAGGTCGTATGGCGGATTCTTCTCGCAAAGCTCAATGGCCTCTTTACCATTGGCGGCGAGATCTACAGAAACATTCACTTTTTTTAATACAAAATCAATCAGCCGCTGATTTACCTGATTGTCTTCAACTACCAGGATTCGTTTTCCTGCCAGCTTTTCAGCATAATCGCTTTGAGAGGATACTATATCCCGGCTCTGCGTAATACCGAATGCAATATGAAAAGCAAAAACAGAACCTTCGCCCGGACTGCTTTTAACTGAAATGGATCCGCCCTGTAATTCAATCAGCCCTTTGCTGATGGTTAACCCAAGTCCTGATCCCCCATAGCCACTGGAAATATTTTTAACAGCCTGGGCGAAGCTTTCAAAAATAGTATTGAGTTTGTCTTTGGGGATACCAATACCGGTATCAGACAATGTAAAAAGCATGGCTGTTAACTGATCCGAT
>CAYHTC010000014.1:0-17560 GCA_964359445.1 uncultured Sediminibacterium sp.
ATAATCGCAGTTTTTTTTAATATCACTGCTAAGAGTAAGATTGTTGCCAAATTTCAGCCAATCAAATACACGGCTGTCGGAATTGAATTGCATGGTGTAGCGACGATAGGATGTATTTAAGACTATTCCTTTCTGGTCGAGCATAGTGCCTGATACATAATAAGTAGATTTAGGGCTACCACCGGAATAGGCTAATGAGTAACTTTGTATAGATGCTTTATTAAGCAAAGCACCCAGCCAATCTGTTCCTTTTCCAAGGGCAAGTGGATTAGCATATGCTGGGTTTTGAGCTTGTCCATTGTTCAGCATCATTTCATTATGTAAGCTTGCAAATTGGGATGCATCAAGCATTTCAATCATATTCGTTGCCTGCTGCTGCCCATAAAATGATTTAAACTCCAGATTGTTTTTAACAGAAGAACCTCTTTTAGTAGTAATGATAACTACACCATTTGCGCCTCTTGAACCATAAATAGCAGATGCAGAAGCATCTTTTAAAACTTCAATTGATGCAATATCATCAGGGCTTAATGTATTTAAAGGAATATCAGTAGGCACACCGTCAATAACTAAAAGCGGGTCGCTATTATTGATAGTACCAATGCCCCGGACTCTAAAAGTAACGTTGCTGCCTGGTGAACCGGAGGACAATACCTGAACTCCTGCAGCCCGGCCTTGCATTGCCTGCCCAATATCGGGAACAGGAAGAGATTTTAACTCTTTTGGATTAATAGATGAAACCGAACCAGTAAGGTCTTTCTTTTTTGCAGTACCGTAACCAACTACTATTACATCCTGCAAGCCTTTTACTTTTTCTTTCAGCACAATTGCATTGCTGTTGATTTTTGATACACTTATTTCAATGGCATCGTAACCAATGCTGCTAAAAACAAGCACAGCATTATCATCACTAACTGTAATTGTAAAATTGCCATGTTCATCAGCAATTACAGTATTTTTTTTGCCTTTTTCTGTAACCGTAACACCACTAAGTGGTTCTCATTTTTCATCTGCCAGCTTTCCTGACACTACTTTTTCCAGTACAAGCTCTATGTCGGGATTAATAGTTGCAACAGCCCCACTTTTAAGGGGATAAAGTACAATTTTGTCATCTACCACCTCAAACCCTATACCTACAGGTTTTAATACGTCTGTTAAAAACGCATTGATGGTTTTATTAGTAGCTGAAAAACTAATTAAGCGGTTTACATTAATAGCATTGACACTGTAAGAGAAACGGACGCCCGTTTGCTTTTGTATTGCTGAAATAATTTTTTTGACTGGCTGGTTTTCTGCCGACAGGTTAAAAGTCTTCTGCAGCACTTCCTGACCATTTGCTTCTTTTGCATAAAGAGAACTTACTACTGCAAGCGTTAATACAATATGTACAATCGTTATTCTCATTGCAAATTGAATAGAAGTAACAAGCTGTTGCTTATTTTTCATAACTTTGATATGTTTAGTTCAATAAAAAGATGGACAAAACAATGCCTGTATAAGGCATCCTGGGGCTGGAAGTGTGTCACCACTTCCGGCCTCTTTTTTAAATAATATTTGCAGGCGGGGAGTTATTTTTCTTCATATAGCAGTTTTATAGTTAATACTTAATTACAACTATTTCCCTTTATTATAATCCGGGTTCCATTCACTTCAAAGGTTGAGTTTGTTGCAAGACAAATTATTTTAAGCTGGGTAAATAAATCATGACCTGAAACATCTCCGGTAAACAGGCAATTATTTAGATTTGTATTTTCAATATTTATTTCAATTCCATATACCGTTTCTAAATTTTTAAATATAGCAGATAGCTTTTCCTGGTCATAAACAAATTGCTCAATAGCTTGCGAACTATTGACAGTATTGGTTACTTTAACAATAGGTTCGGGTGTATCTACTAAAGCAGTCTCAATTATGCCTTTCTCTGTTCTGTAAATAGCTTTTTGATTGGGGGTAACAATAACAGAATTTACAATCTGGTTACTGTTTAGTGATTTTAAGTTTTCGGAAACCTGTACTCTTCCTGTTTTTACTGTTACTTCCGGATTGCCTGTTTCCTTATTAGTATTTATTCTAAAACTGGTACCTAAAACTTTTGTTACAATATTATTATAGTAAACAAGAAATGGTTTTTCGGGATTTTTTGTAACAGAAAAAAAAGCATCCCCTTCAAGATGCACTTCCCTTATTGAATCATTATACTTTTTGGTGAACCTTATTTCGCTGTTTGGCTTTAGTGTAATAACAGAGCCGTCTATCATTGAAATAGACGCTTCCTTACCTGTTAAGTTTTTTCTTGTTTGATACAAGAGGTCATCTGTTGAAGCAATTTCAATTGCCAATGGGCTTTTGTCATTACTAAAAATATAATAAGATGAAATTGCTATGATAACAACTGCAGCCGCGGCAGCCCAGCGCCAGACCCTTTTTGGCTTGCTATCAAATTGGATTATTTGAGAAGTATTTTTTTCAGTACTGTATATATTGCGGACAATTTCCTGTGAGATGTGAGGAGGTAAATCAGCAAGAGAGGTATCAAAGGGGTTACCAAGGTCATTTTGGATTGAATCTGCAAGCAGCGAATCAAACTCATGAGTATTTAGCAAATCAAAAAACTCATCGTGTTCGGTAACTGATATTTTACCGGAAATATATAGGGAATGAAGGTAACTAAACCGTTCGTTTTTGTTCATATAACAAGCAAAGGGATTTGTGCCCTTTACTTATAAACAACTAACTAATCCTGCCGGAGTACAGCAGTAAAAAAAAAATATTGAAATAAAAAGAAAATTGACGCTGACAGGATAATCCCGTTATCTGCAAAACTGGCTCTGATAGCATCTAAAGCTCTGGCCATATGTGTTTTAACTGTCAATGGAGATATATTCAATTCTTCAGCAATTTCGATATAGGT
Source organism: uncultured Sediminibacterium sp. (assembly GCA_964359445.1). GTDB lineage: Bacteria > Bacteroidota > Bacteroidia > Chitinophagales > Chitinophagaceae > Sediminibacterium. The sequence goes on from CAYHTC010000014.1 coordinate 2,912, forward strand.
CATTTGGCGATGCCTGGCCAATATGAATACTTTTTGCTGTTGAGAGGGCAACGAGGCTATAGCTCTTTGTAAAAAGATATTGTATTGTTTTTCTTCCAGTTTATAAGATGCGTTGCTGACCGAAACTTCGGCAATAGCGCTTAAATTTTTAATAGCCTGCCATTCAGTAGCAATTTTTTTCAGCCTGTTTATCAGGTTGTTTTTAGTAAGGGTATGCAGCCATGCTTTAATGGGATAATCGGTTCTAAGTTTTTTGCGATTCAACCATAATTTCAAAAACACATCCTGCACCACTTCCTGTGCAAGTACAGGTGATTTGAGGTATTTTAATGCTGTTTGATAAATTTTTTTCCTGTGCCTGTCGAAAATTAATTGAAAAGCATACTCACTGTCTTCAGCAAGCATAGCAATAAGCCTTGACTCTTCATATTTTACTTCATCCTGGTGCAATCGTTGCAATTTATAAGTAAAAGTAAAGAAAAAATAATAATACTGCTTTGGCAACACTACCCTGATACAGCAACAGAAAGTCAATGGTATGTTTTAACGGCGTTTTATAGCGTTCCAAGGTACCGGGCGCAAATCCATCATTCAATAAAGCTGCCACCTGATTGTTGTGATTTTCAAAAATTGGGACCAGCATACGGCCTTGTTCTACAGACCATTTTGCAGCCTCTACATACCGTTTGGTGCTGATTTCAATACGCTGCCCGTCAACTGTTACTCTCAAATAGATAGGGATAAGCCCGCCGGTAGTGGCTTTAGCCTTTTTTGCATAATAAAGAATAGAAACTTTTGCTTGCATGGTGGCGACCTTTTGCGATGATAAAATTAGGTTCATCAACTGCCACAAATAAGATATTCATTTGCTGAACTGCTTGCCGGACAAGTGTTTGGGAGAAATTCGGTTACCCTGGTTTTGGTTTGTTTTGGGTAACCGAATTTGCCCCCCAGGCCATGCGGTTTAATGAATGAATTGGAGCTGGTTGGAAAACAAAAAAGCCTGAAAATACTACGATTTTCAGGCTTTTGAATTGTTTTGTATTGAGATTGGCGGAGAGTTAGGGATTCGAACCCCAGGACCTGTTACAGTCAACAGTTTTCAAGACTGCCGCAATCGACCGCTCTGCCAACTCTCCGGGTGCAAAATAATAGTTTGGGCAGTTAACTACCAAAAAAAGAATGGAAAAAAGGGAGGGATGTCAATTTTATCCGCACTGTACCCGGCTTTGGCCGGTTTAACAATCACTTTTTCAAACATGCGCCGCAATTCATTCCGCTTACGAAATAAACTCAGCCGGATTTTTTGCAGGTCGGCAGAAGCATTGTCTTCGCATAGCTATTCTTAATTTTTTTTGTTGTGCAAAGGTAATGGTGTGGGTTGTTTATAATAGTAATCGTACTTTTGAAAAAAAACCCGGTAATGAGAAGCTATCTTTCCCTTTTGTTACTGGCAGCCGTTCTTACAGCCTGTGCACAACAAAAAACAAATGATAAATTGATTACTATGAAAAATGAAATGATTCCTGAAGGCGTAAAAACGGATACGGCCACTTTTGGTGAAGGCTGTTTCTGGTGTACAGAAGCTTTTTTTCAGCGCCTGGAAGGGGTTTATAGTGTTATTAGTGGTTATGGCGGCGGATTTGTAGAAAACCCGACTTATGAACAGGTATGCGATAAAAACACCGGCCATATAGAGCTGGCAAGAATTGTGTACGATCCGGCAAAGATCAGTTTTGATGAATTACTGGAAGTTTTCTGGAAAACCCATGACCCTACCACACCTGACCGCCAGGGAAATGATGCAGGACCGCAATACAGAAGTGTTATTTATTACCATAATGAAGAACAAAAGCAAAAAGCAGAACTATATAAAGAAAAGCTGGATAAAAGCGGAGCCTGGAATAACCCTATTATTACGGTGATAGAACCATTTAAGAATTTTTACCCGGCAGAAAATTATCACCGGAATTATTATAACAGCAATCAAAACCAGGACTATTGCCGTTTTGTGATTGCCCCTAAACTGGAGAAATTTGAGAAAGTGTTTAAAGAAAAATTGAAGAAAAATTAATCCGGGAATCCTCACCTGATGGCATGTACAACATGTACTGCAAAATTTCCCTGTTGATAAGAAGGATATACCGCTGTGAAAGGTGTCTTATTTTTAAATACGATCCGTTTTACCAATGGGTAAAGCCGGGTAGCAATTTTGGCGGATATAATTCCGATTCCGGCGCCTGCTATCACATCACCCAGCCAGTGTTTGTTATTGTACATACGCAGGTAACCTGTAAGTGATGCTACCGCATAGGCGCCTACCCCATACCAGGGAGAAGCATCCCCATATTCCTGTCTGATCAGTTCGGCCGATCCAAAAGCAGTAGCGGTATGGCCGGAAGGAAAAGAAAGGTTATCCGATCCATCCGGTCTTGTTTCATTGGTAATCCGCTTCACAGTAAACACAACACCGGTAGACATGGTAGCTGCCATACCGCTGATGATAACCCTTTCAAAAAATGTATGCTTCCCCTTTACGCCAGCCAGGCTGATTACATGACTGGCAATGGCAGGTGTGTATTGTAAATAGTCATCCAGATTCGTATGTCTTCCATTAGGGGCTGCCAGACCGTTCTGAAACGTTTCATTTATGTTCTGAAAAGGCGTTACACGCAGGGAAAGCGCTCCGTAAAGTACCATCGCCGAAGGCAACAGGCAGGAACGGGTTGAATTGATATTACGTTTAACAACCGGCTGTTTTTGTACCGGAACAGAATCTGTCAGGATAGTTGAATCCTGGGCAGTAGTGCAAACAGAAAAAGTAAGGTTAATTGACAGTGCGAAAACAACAGGTAGATATTTCATGAAAAGATTGGATCTCTGGCAAATGGCGTATTGATCACATTTGCCGGTGAAAAATCAAAAATAATCAATCATACTGATATATTAATTTGTTACCCTGGTTCTTCTCAATTCCAATAAATTCAGCGCATTCGGGTAAAAGCCCTGAACAGCGGGTTGCACAAGATGAATGGCCATATCATACCAGATAGGAATTACAGGGGCATCATTGATCACGAGTTGATCCATTTCGCGGTATAGTGCATACCGCAATGAATCGTTGATCTCCAATAAGGCTTTTTCGTATAACAGATCAAAGGCGGGATTTTTATAGCGGGTATAGTTAGGCGGCGCCGGATTTTTGCTATAAAACATGGCCATATAATTTTCCGCATCGGGGTAATCGGCTATCCAGCTTCCCCTGAAAAACAGGGCCTGCGATTTGGCTGTTTGTTCCAGCAATAAACTTTTCTGAACAATTTCTACCTGTACCGGTATCCCGGCTTCTTCTAACTGCCTCGCTATAAAACTTCCTATATCCGCATAAATATTGATCGTTAACAGTTTTATGGGTGGAATACCCCTTCCATCCGGGAATCCGGCTTCTTTTAATAGTTGTTTGGCCTTGGCCGGATCATAACCATACCCTTTCACCGATTCTGTATTCCCGGAGGGTAAACCACCCGGCACAAATCCTGCTTCCGCGGGAATGCCGATCGAGTTTCGCATATACATCATCAACTGTTTGCGGTTGATGGCATAGTTCATGGCCTGCCGGACGGCTTTGATACGGGTGGGGGCATTTTTGACCAACGGATTTTTTTCATCTACCAGTATGCCAAAATATTCTGTATTGAGGTAAGGATGTTTTTTTAACTGAATCTTTCCCTCCCACTGTTGTCTTAATTCGCCTTTCCTGGTCAGTAATTCATCCTTAAAAGAAGGATCAATATCATTAACAAAACTCAGCTTCCCCTGCCTGAACTGCAGGAACTCGGTGGCTTTGTTATCAAAAAAACTAATCTTGACGGCATCCAGGTAGGGTAATGATTTCCCCTGCTCATCCTGCTCCCAATAGTATTTATTTTTATGGAGTATCATCGCTTCCCCTTCTTCCCAGGATACCAATTGAAAAGGCCCGGTACCACAGGGATGGCGGCGAAAATCCTTTCCGTATTTTTCAACCACTTCCTTTGGAACAATACTACAATACTGCATACTTAAGATACCCAGTATCGGATGAAAGGGTCGAAGCAGTTGCAACCTGAATGTGGTATCATCTGTCGCCGTAAAAGGCTGAACCGTATCCACCCGGTTATTGAATATCCATGCACCGCTGCTGGCTGTTGTTTTATCAATGATCCGGTTAAGACTGTACACAATATCACCCGCATTCATTGCTCGTCCTTTACCACCCGGAAAAGCATCATTATCATGAAAAACGATATGATCCCTTAAATGAAATGTATAGGTTAACCTGTTGGCGCTCACCTCCCAACGATACGCCAGTGAAGGAATTATGTTTAAATTACTGTCTATTTCAACCAGTGTGTTATACAATTGATGTACGGGCCACATGATCGACTGGTTTTTGGCAAAAGCGGGGTCGAGCGTGGCAGTACCCGTAGATTCGTTATAATAGAATACCTGTTTCTCAGATTTTTTTTCGCGCAAACAGGAACTCAGAAAGCCACAACAAACCGCTATCAAAAAATAGGGTAACACATAACTATGTTTGCCTTTTACTTTGTGTTTTAGTGTATTATTTACATTCATGCTACCCGAATATCATATTTTTAAACAATGATTACAAAATTCAAATGGCTGTTGGTGATCTGTTTGTGCGGCAGCCTGGGTAGTTCAGCACAATTAGGTCCTGTAACCAGGCCATTTACCCATGCAGATACCCTAAGAGGAATTATTACGCCGGAAAGAGCCTGGTGGGATGTTATTCATTATGCTATTAGTGTTACACCTGATTTTACCGAAAAGTCCATCAAAGGGAATGTTATTATCCGATTTAAAGTACTTACCCCTGGAAAACGGATGCAGATTGACTTGCAGCCACCGATGCAACTAACCAAAGCCAGCCTGGATAATAAGCCACTTGTTTTTATCCGGGAGGGCAATGTGTATTTTATTGATATTCCCTATAAGCTTAAAAAAGGGGCAATTGAAATACTTTCATTGACCTATGGAGGCAACCCGGTTGTGGCCAAACGCCCGCCATGGGATGGCGGCTGGATATTTACAACTGATAAAATGGGAAGGCCCTGGATGAGTGTTGCCTGCCAGGGACTGGGGGCCAGTGTATGGTATCCCTGTAAAGATCACCAGAGTGATGAACCTGATAGCGGCGCCAGTTTGCTAATAACGGTGCCGGATACCCTGGTGGCTGTTGGTAACGGAAGACTGCTTGGTACCCATAGTGATATGGCAGGTACAAAAACCTTTCTGTGGAATGTAAAAAATCCAATTAATAATTATACGATCATACCCTATATCGGTAAATATGTAACCTGGCATGAAACATTCGATGGTGAGCAAGGCAAACTGGATTGTGATTATTGGGTATTGGATTATGAACTGGATAAAGCCAAGGAACAATTTAAACAGGCACCTGAAATGCTTCGCTGTTTTGAACACTGGATGGGGCCCTACCCTTTTTATGAAGATGGCTATAAACTGGTGCAGGCACCACATTTAGGTATGGAACATCAGAGCGCTATTGCTTATGGAAACCACTTTCAGAACGGGTACCTGGGCAGGGATATGTCTGGAACCGGATGGGGATTGAAATGGGATTTTATTATTGTACATGAAAGCGGCCATGAATGGTTTGCCAATAATATTACCAGTAAAGACCTGGCTGATATGTGGATTCATGAGGGCTTCACCACTTATGCTGAAACCTTATTTACTGAGTGCCGGTCAGGCGTTCAGGCCGGCAATGAATATAATTACGGCACACGTAAGGGCATCAGAAATGACGTACCCGTCATTGCCCCTTATGGCGTAAATAAACAGGGTAGCAGCGATATGTATCCCAAATCGGGTAATATGATACATAGTATCCGGCATACCATGAACAATGATGAGAAGTTCAGGCAGATGTTACGCTACCTGAATAAGAAATTCTATCACCAGACAGTAACTACTAAGGATATTCAAAAGGTAGTAAGTAACTATTTTGGCAGAAGCGTAAATAAAATATTCGATCAATACCTGCGTACAACAGAAATACCTGTATTGGAATATTATATTGCCGCGGATAAGGCCAGACTATTTTACCGCTATTCAAATTGTGTGGATGGTTTTAACCTTCCCTTGTTTGTTCAAACCGAAAAAGGTGGTTGGATACTTGGCCCTGAATCAACAAAATGGAACAGTAAAAAATTAAAGGAGCAGGCGCAAATAGTTAATACACTTGGGTCTCTTGAAAAAGCATACTATATTAAAGTGAAACAGGTAGACATACCCAACCAATAATCAAAGCATTCCGAAAGATGGGTAATATCAGAAAGCAGACGATCATCTCAAGTATACTCGTGTATATTGGTTTTTTTATTGGGTTTATTAATAACTATTTCTATACAACCACTACCCCGTTCGGCTTTTATGATAGTGGTAATATTTTTACACCCAGTCAATACGCGTTAACCCGTATCTTCTTCGATTTTGCACAGATCATGTTTGCGTTTGGTTCATTAGGCATGATTCCGGTTATCTATAAATTTTATCCATATTATAAGGATAACCTGCCGGAACGTAAGATCGACCTCCTCTCATGGGCATTGCTGGCTTCCTTTATTGGTTTCATATTGATATCAATTGGCGGCTGGTATTTCGAACCCTTATTTGTACGGAAATTTTCTCAAAATTCGCGACTGGTAGTTGATTATTATTTCTGGTTATTCCCTTTTGCCATGGGGATGCTTTTCTTTTCTGTTATCGAAAGTTTTTGCTGGGCAGTACAAAAATCAGTGATATCAAACTTTTTGAAGGAAACCGGACTTCGCCTGTTAACCAGTGTGCTGATTTTATTGTTTTATTTCAAGATCATTACATTCAGGCATTTCGTTTACCTTTTTGCTTTCCAATACCTGGTTGTATTCCTGGTACTGTTGTTGTATCTATACCGTTCAGGACATTTATACCTAACCTTCCGTATCAGCAGGGTTACCAGAAAATTCTGGAAAAAAATTCTGGGTATGCAGATGCTGATTTTTGGCGGCACCTTTATTTCCGCCATAGCCGCCACAATTGATAGTTTGATTATTGCCAGCATCAAAGGACTGACAGCAACAGGTATTTTTGTATTCGCGCAATATGCCGCCAACCTTATACAGGTGCCGCAACGGAGTATACAGGCCATCTCTGCGGGGGTGTTGTCAAGGGCCTGGAAAGACAAGGACTATAAAGAGATCAGCCGTATTTACCAGCGGTCCTGTATTAATTTATTATTGATGTCTTTGTTCATTTTCGGCAACCTATGGTTAAATGTAAAGGATGGAATGTTGGCGCTGAACATACAAAAAGAGTATGCAGACGGACTGGGTGTTATTTTTATTCTGGGTATGGTACGTATCATAGATGCAGGTACCGGACTGAATGCCATGGTTATCAATACTTCTACTTTCTGGCGTTTTGATTTTTATAGTGGTGTAATATTACTTGCCTTCCGGCTGCCTCTCACTTATTTTTTAATCAAAAAATATGGCATTATCGGTTCTGCATTCGCAGAATTAGCAGCGTATAGTGTCTATAATTTTATTCGCTTCGAATTCCTCCGCAGAAAGTTTAAGATGCAGCCGTTTAATCTTCAAACACTTTATTCTATTTTACTGGCCTGCTCAACGTATGGTCTGTGTTTTTGGGTGTTCAAAGATATGCATGGATGGAGCGGAATCATTTTACGGACAGGCAGCTTCTCCCTAACCATGATTGCCGGAATATTTTACTGGAAACTCACGCCCGATGCAGGACAATTGTATGAGACGCTGAGGAAAAGAGTTAGGAGTATAATAGAACTTCTAACTTCTAACTCCTAACTATTTCCCCACCCTCCCCGCTCCTCTATACTTCGCTTGCCAATATTTTTCAGTCAGATCACTGATCATTACACCACCGCTGGTGGCGGCATGAACAAATTTGTTATTGAGCAGATAAATACCTACGTGGGAAATATCTCTTCCACCTGTATTGAAAAAGACAAGGTCACCTTCATGCAGATCCTCCAGTTTAATTCTTTCACAAACCATATATTGTTCCTGCGAGGTACGGGGAAGTGTTTGTTGATAAATATCCCGCATAATTATTTGTGTAAAAGCCGAACAGTCAATACAATTTTCTGTACTGCCACCCATGCAGTATTTGGTTCCCCACCATTTGTCGATCAGTTCCAGTAAAGGTATATTACTCAGTTTTTCTACCGTGGCATCTGTGGCAATGGCATATTTTAACTGGAGCATACTGGCCGTTTCAATGCTGCCGCTCATCATGCCATCATAGTTTCTTTTTTGGGAGGTAGTGGTTTTTACTGCCGGTTCTGCACTTTTAGCGGCATCTCCTGTTCGATTAGCGCTGTTATCAATCCATCCCGGTGTTACTTCTATCCCACTCAGAAATTCTCTTTTAACAGGTGTATTTGTTTTGCGGGAACTCATCCCGGAAGCAGAACTGTCCTTTGCAGCCAGATTCCGGATAGAACGGCAACTGGTCATTCCCAGTAAACCCAGCAGCAGTATCGTCAGTGCCTGTAGTTTCATTATTGTGTAATCCGCAAGTTAAGGATCAGTACCCTAAGTGGCAAACAGTTGAATAACTTTATGATATGACCGATAGGGATGCAGGAAATGTGGATAAGTACTGGGGAGTTAGGAGTTGGGAGTTGTGGAAATTGTTTCTTTTATACCTCCTGTTTAGTAACGATATTTGATCTCTGTTTGAAGTTAGTCTTAACAGCGCTAACTCCCAACTCCTAACTCCAGACCCAACTAAATGCCCCAATTCTCACATCTGCACGTTCATACCCAATATTCCCTGCTCGATGGCGCGGCGCCTATTGATGCTTTATACAAAAAAGCGATGAAGGACCAAATGCCTGCCCTCGCTATCACTGATCATGGTAATATGTTCGGGGCATTTAATTTTGTGAGCCAGGCATGGAAACATACTAAAGTAGTGGGTAAAGATGCGGATGGTAAGGATGTTACCGAACCTGTTATCAAACCCATCGTGGGTTGCGAGTTTTATGTGGTGCGGAACAGGCATGTGAAATCTTTTACCAAAGACGTGAAAGATGCGCGCTTTCACCAGGTATTGCTCGCTAAAAATGCCATTGGCTACCAGAACCTGGTAAAATTAACTTCCCTGGGTTTTATAGAAGGCATGTACAGTAAATACCCGCGTATCGACAAAGAACTGATCGAAAAATACCACGAGGGACTGATTGCCACTACCTGTTGTATCGGCGCCTATGTTCCCCAAATGATTTTACATGACGGGGAAGAAAAAGCGGAAAAAGAATTTAAATGGTGGCTGGATATATTTGGCGAGGACTATTACATAGAAATACAGCGCCATAACATCAAAGAACAGGAACTGATTAACCAGACCTTACTGAAATTTTCCAAAAAATATAAGGTGCCTGTCATTGCTACCAATGACAGCCATTATGTAGATAAAGCAGATGCCAACGCGCATGATATCCTGCTTTGCATTAATACAGGTGAAAAACAGAGTACACCCGGTTTTGATGATTTTGTGAATGATGAAATACAGGTGAAGAACCGCCGTTTCAAATTTCCCAATGAGCAGTTCTATTTTAAGACCACTGAAGAGATGAGCCAGCTCTTCAGTGATATTCCGGAATCACTGGATAACACCAATGCCATTGCAGATAAGGTGGAATTGCTGAACCTTAAAAAAGATATTCTTCTCCCCGCTTTTCCCATTCCCAATGAATTTAAGGTTCATAAGGATGATAACCTGAATCAATGGGAGTATCTGCAACACCTTACCAGGATGGGCGCCAAAGAAAGATACAATGATCTTACCCCTGAAATACAGGAGCGCATAGATTTTGAGTTGTTCACCATTAAAACCATGGGCTTTGCCGGTTACTTTTTAATTGTAAGTGATTTTATCAAAGCAGGTCGTGCCATGAATGTGTTTGTAGGGCCTGGGCGTGGTTCTGCCGCAGGTAGTGTGGTGGCTTTTTGCATTGGCATCACGAATATTGATCCCATTAAATACAATTTGCTGTTCGAGCGTTTCCTGAACCCGGATCGTAAGAGCATGCCCGATATTGATACGGATTTTGATGATGAGGGCCGCCAGAAAGTGATTGATTATGTGGTGGAAAAATACGGAAAAAACCAGGTGGCGCAGATCATTACCTATGGTACCATGGCCGCCAAAATGAGTATTAAGGATGTGGCCCGGGTATTAGACCTTCCACTGTCGGAAAGTAATATGCTGGCTAAACTGGTTCCTGATAAACCGGGTACTGAACTGCATCGTGTATTGCATGCACCGCTTACCGCGAAGGAAGGAGAAAAATCACTCGAAGAAAAAGAAGCCTACCAGCAGGAAGATATAGAGAATGTAAAAAAGCTGCGCGAAATTTATAAAGGAACCGATATCAGGGCGCAGGTACTGAAAGAAGCAGAAAGATTAGAAGGCTCTGTACGTAACACAGGTATTCACGCCGCCGGTATCATCATTGCTCCATGCGATCTTACAGATCTATTACCGGTGGCTACTTCCAAAGATTCAGACCTATGGGTAACACAGATTGAAGGAAGTGTGATTGAAGATGCCGGCGTAATCAAGATGGACTTTCTGGGTTTGAAAACCCTCTCTATTTTGAAAACAGCGCTTGAACTCATCAAACAAAACCATGGTGTTACCATTAATTTGGATACGATTCCCTTAGATGATGAGAAAACATTTTATCTCTATCAAAAAGGCGAAACCAATGCCACGTTCCAGTTTGAAAGCGTAGGCATGCAGAAATACCTGCGCGAACTGAAACCCGATAAGTTTGATGAGCTCATTGCCATGAATGCCCTGTATCGTCCGGGCCCTATCGCTTATATCCCTAAGTTCATCGACCGCAAACATGGCCGTGAACCCGTTAGTTATGATGTGCCGGATATGGAAGAGTACCTGGTAGATACCTATGGTATCACTGTTTACCAGGAACAGGTGATGTTACTCAGTCAAAGCCTGGCAGGTTTTACCAAAGGAGATGCGGATGTACTGCGTAAAGCAATGGGTAAGAAACAAAAATCCGTTCTTGATAAAATGAAGACCCTGTTCATCGCCGGCGCTTCGGCCAAGGGTCACCCCACAGATAAACTGGAGAAAATATGGACAGACTGGGAAGCATTTGCCCAGTACGCTTTCAATAAGTCCCATTCCACCTGCTATGCATTGGTAGCCTACCAAACTGCCTATTTAAAAGCACATTATCCCGGCGAATATATGTCTGCGGTACTGAACCATGCCGGAGCCATCGAAAAGATCACTTTCTTTATGGAAGAGTGCAAACGCATGGGCATTAAAGTACTCGGACCGGATATCAATGAATCATTGAAGGGCTTTGCAGTGAACAAAAAAGGCGAGATCCGTTTTGGTTTGGGTGGATTAAAAGGTGTGGGTGATGCTGCGGTAGATAATATTATCACTGAAAGAGGAAAGAATGGCTGGTACACGGATATATTCGATTTCATTAAACGGGTATTGCAAAAAAACGTCAATAAAAAATCATTGGAAAGCCTCGCGTATTCAGGTACATTTGATTGTTTTACGGCGTATCACAGGGCACAGTATTTTACAATCCCGGATGGGGAAAGGCTTACAGGACTGGAACGTATTATTAATTATGGCCAGGCACAGCAAACCATCAGCCAGGGATCAACGAATACCTTGTTTGGCGATTTACCGGCCGCCATGCAGGTACAGGTACCTAAAATTCCCAACTGCGAACCATGGACCCTCACTGAATTACTGGATCATGAAAAAGACGTTACCGGTATGTTCATGAGCGGTCATCCGCTGGATCATTTTAAGTTTGAGTTGAAATACTACGGTATCACCAGGATCAGTGATTTTAATGAGATAAAGGAAACACTTCATCTACAGCCTAACCCGGGTAAAAGCTTACGCGTAGCGGGTTTGGTGATTGATGTACAACACAGGGTAACCAAAACAGGTAAAAATTTCGGATCATTCTCTATCGAAGATTTTACGGGTAAAACAGAGTTCCTTTTATGGAGTGAAGACTATATTAAGTTCCAGAATTACCTGGAAAAAGGGCAGAATATATTGCTGAATGGTTTCTTCCGCCCCAGGTATAACCGGCCCAATGAATTTGATTTCAAGGTTAATGTGATGTCATTGCTCGAAACCGTAAAGCAAAACCTGACCCGAAGTATCGAGATTAATGTGCATCCGGCTTCTGTGACACCCGATTTTGTAAATTTTGTAGATAAAAATGTACGCAGTTTCCCCGGAAGATCATCCCTGCGATTCAATATTTATGAACCAAAAGAAAATATCAAAGTAAGTTTATGCAGTTTCGAAAAAGGCTTTCAGATGAATGAGGATATGGCGGCGTTTCTGATGAATAACCCGGATGTGGATGTGCATGTGGGCCTGGCAGGTTGATACTTAGCTGCCTCCCCCCCCACCTTCCGGCTAACTGCCCCATTGTCAGGTTTTGCCTGTTGCAACGTCATTAATAACAGTGGTGGAAAAGTCAAATCAGCACAAATCAGGCTTTGGATTTATATTTGCCATCCTTCAGGTATTAAACGATAAAATAATAAACAATTAAATCCTTAGAAAATGGTTTTAGAACTAACAGACACAAATTTCCAGGCAACCGTGCTTGACAGCGATAAACTGACAGTGATTGATTTTTGGGCTGAATGGTGCGGACCTTGCCGTGCAATCGGACCCGTTATTGAAGAATTATCAAAAGATTATGATGGTAAAGTAAATGTTGGTAAAGTAAATGTAGACCATAACCCTACCCTGAGTGTTAACTATGGTATTACCTCTATTCCTGCCATCCTTTTTATTAAGGGCGGACAGATAGTTGACAAACAAATTGGTGCGGTACCAAAATCAGTATTAGATAAAAAAATTAAAGCGCTGATTTGATCTGCAACTCCTTCATAAAAAAAGAGCCTTTTTAAGGCTCTTTTTTTATTATCTTCCACGATCCTTTACCGGAACTAAACTGTTATGTCATGAACATCAAAATCCGCCTGCTGCTGATGAATTTTTTAGAGTTCTTTGTCTGGGGTTCATGGCTAATTTCATTGGGAGGGTACATGATCGTTACCCTTCATTTTACCGGCGGGGAAGTGGGCGCTGTATATGCAACCATGGGTATCGCTTCTTTATTTATGCCGGCGCTGATGGGTATTGTGGCAGACAGATGGGTAAATGCAGAAAGGGTATTGGGTGTATTACATGTAATCGGCGCCCTGCTGCTATTTTGGGCATCAACCGTTACAGATTACCGAACTTTTTACCTGATCATGTTACTCAACTCCATGGCTTTTATGCCAACCATCGCCCTGAATAACACCGTTTCCTATATCGTACTGGAGAAAAAAGGTTTTGATATCGTAAAAGACTTCCCGCCCATCCGTGTCTGGGGCACGATAGGGTTTATTGTAGCCATGTGGATGGTGGATATTCTTGGCTGGACCAAAAGTCCCCTCCAGTTATACATAAGCGCCATTGCAGGGTTGGTATTAGGTATTTATTCCTTCACCATTTCAAAATGTACGCCCATAAAAGATGCCGGCAGGAAAACACTGGCTTCTTCCTTAGGGCTGGATGCTTTCGTGTTATTCAAAAGAAGAAAGATGATCATCTTTTTCATTTTCGCGATGTTGTTGGGTGCGGCCCTGCAAATTACGAATGCCTTTGGAGGCGCTTTCCTGGATGATTTTAAAACAGGTTATACTGATTCATTTGGCGTACAGCATCCCAATCTTCTTTTGTCTATTTCACAGATATCAGAAACACTTTTCATCCTCACCATTCCATTTTTCCTGCGCAGATTCGGGATCAAGCAGGTTATGCTGATGAGCATACTGGCATGGGTTTTCCGTTTCGGCTTATTCGCGATAGGTGACCCCGGGCATGGATTATACCTGCTGGTACTTTCCATGATTATTTATGGAATGGCTTTCGACTTTTTCAATATCTCAGGTTCTTTATTTGTAGAAAAAGAAGCCGATATAAAAATAAGGGCCAGCGCCCAGGGTTTGTTCATGCTCATGACCAATGGCATCGGCGCCTACCTGGGCGGTACATTAAGCGGATGGGTAGTGGATTATTTTACGGTGGATGGCATTAAAAACTGGCAGCATATCTGGTTCAGCTTTGCAGGATATGCAATGGTATTGGCGGTGGTGTTTCCATTGGTGTTCAGGTATAAGCATGTGAAGGCAATGAATAATTAAGAATTATTAATTAATTTCGCGTACAAATCGTATGTATGACCCCGCCCTTCTCTGATCCGTCTATTTTGGTAGCTAATAATGCAGATGCGCAACTCAAACAGATAGGTGAAAAAATACTTTACAAAGAGCGGATTGGTTTTGAGGATGGAGTCGCTCTTTTCGAAAAAGGCTCACTCTCCTACCTGGGTGCACTGGCTAATTGGGTGCGTGAACAGAAGCATGGCGATAAAACTTATTTCAATAGAAATTTTCATATAGAACCCACCAATGTTTGTGTGTTCGCCTGCAAATTCTGCTCCTACTCCCGTATCTATTC